>JADZBD010000009.1 GCA_020852255.1 Bacteroidia bacterium
ACGTCAGTTCGAGCCTGCCTGATTGACCATGTCAAGCAGGTCTGGCCCCTATCCGCCTTCGGCGGCATAGGCAGGCCCGCTACTTAGCCCAAAGAGAAATCTTTGGGCTTTTTTGTTGAGCTCATATCAGAAGTATTATTTCTTAATACCCCAAAGGCAACCCTTCGTAAAAAAGACGTCTTTTCTGCAACCAACCAACAAATACAAATGAAAAAAGCATTGGTTCGCATACTCACACTCCTCTTACCCTGCCTGTTCACTTCGCCAGCAAACGCCACCCACGTTGTTGGCGGCCAGATTGAATATACCTGGCTTTCTGGTATGGACTATGAATTCCAGGTGACTTTCTACCGCGACTGTAATCCCGGAAATGCGTCTATGCCGCTCAGCACCACGCTTTGTTTTTTCGACAAGGTTACCAATATCCAGTATTCTACCCTCACCCTGAATATTGTGAATGATGATACCCTTTCACTCGGCGATGCCTGCTATACTCCTACTGGTCTTTGTGTTGAAAGAGGCGTGTTCAAGGGAACGATTACTATGACGGCCAATCCTAACGGCTATTATATCATTTACTCTCTTTGTTGCAGAAATAACATCATCACCAATATTTCAAATCCCGGCTCCGTGGGGATGACATGGTATGCCGAAATGCCTGATCCGGCACTGCAGAACAGTTCGCCGAAATTCGGCTCCTACCCGAATGCCTATCTGTGCAACAGCGTGAACAACCTTCAGGATTTGTCAGCCAACGATGTCAATGGTGATGTGCTTACCTACTCCATCGTTGATCCATGGGACGATAACGGCTGCGTTGCAGCACCTTATCCGGTAGTGCCATATGCCCCCGGTTATTCTCTCGCTAATCTCCTTGGAGGCACCAGTACGCTTTCCATCAATCCCACCACCGGCATGCTCAGCGCATACCCTGTGAACGCAGGTGTTTTTGTTATCTCAATACGCGTGGAAGAATACCGGAACAACGTGAAGATCGGGGAAATCAGACGCGATATGCAGTACTCGGTACTCAACTGCACCACCGGCAGTACTCCTGTACTTTCCCTCAACCAGCCAAACATAGTGGATACCATTATTGGCGGAAAAAATCATTGCTTCCAGGTTAAGCTGAACGCAATCAACGTATCTGGAGCAGATCTTCTCACACTCATCGGTGCTTCTCCTGAACTGGCATCTCCTTCCGAAAATCTTCCCACCGTTACCTTCGTTTACGATACCACCCGTACGCCCGATTCCATTATCGCCAATGTGTGTGTTAATGCTCCCTGCCACTCCATTCGCACGAACCCCTATTATGTAACATACTATGGAATTGATTCCTCCTGTGCCGGTATAGACACCGCGATGATATTGTATACCTTCTATGTCGTTCCGCCCGGGGATCTCGAAAATCCTCCCAATATTATTACTCCCAACGGTGATGCACTAAACGACTTTTTCTCACTCACAAAGGAAAACGATTTGTGCTTCGATCATTTCAATATTGATATTTATAACCGCTGGGGTAATCATATTTACGAATCAGAAGACTATGCCTTCCGGTGGGACGGAAAGACTAAGACGGGGAATAATGTCTCCAATGGCGTTTATTATTATATCATCAATGCCGGCTTCATGGAGAATACATACCAATTCACTGGGTTTGTCCATGTAAATCAATAATTTCCCCTGCCCCTCACAGCGCTCAGGGCTTAAACAGAATTCTTACCTTCGTGTAAGGAAAACCCCTGTTGTGTCCTCCCGTACCCTTTTTATTTTCTACATCCTTGTTGGCTACATACTGATTCAGTTGGGCTGGTGGGCCTGGTTACTAACCGACCTGAACCAGGAAATTTACCTTCTGAAGAATGAGGTTAACCTGCTCACTGCAGGATCTCCATCTGAAACCATGAAGCAGGGAAATGAACTGCTGACCCGCCTCCATTCAAAACAACGTATGATCCTTGGGGAAGGACTGGTATTTCTGACTTTTCTTGCGGCAGGGATTGTGATTACCCGAAGGAGTATTCTTAAAGAAAGAAAACTTGCGGAACAACAGCGAAATTTCCTGCTCTCGGTAACTCATGAACTGCGTACCCCTATTGCATCCCTTAAACTGCAACTGGAAACCATTCAAAAAAGGGAATTGGATCAGCACAAGAAAAAAGAACTGCTGCAATCCTGTTTACATGATACAGACCGGCTGAATGCCCTGGTTGAGAATATTCTAACAGCCACGGCCATTGACCAGAAGGAATTCTGCCTTCAAAGAAGGGAAGCTGATCTCTCTGCCTACCTGAACGAATTAGTGGAAAAATCACTCCGTGCTCTTGCACCGTCTCAGTCGGTAACTATCCGGGTCGAGTCCGGGATCCGGTTCTCCTTTGACGAAATGGCCATTGCGTCTATTGTGAATAACCTGCTGGAAAACGCAGTAAAATATTCTCCCCCTGAAGGGATCATCGTGATCACACTTAAAACTATTAACGGGGAGCCTGAACTGAGTGTCAGTGATCAGGGCCCCGGAATACCTGACCCGGAAAAAGAGCGGATATTCGAGCGCTTCTACCGCGGCGGCAATGAAAATACGCGTAAGGCACGGGGAACAGGCCTGGGTTTGTTCATTGTAAAGTTTCTGGTAATGCAGCATAACGGCAGTATACGCCTGATGGATAATTCACCGGCAGGCTGTATCTTTACTGTACGTTTCAGAAAATGAAAAAAGCAACCCTTATAGTGCTTGACGGCTGGGGGAAAGGAGATGGTTCCCGCTCGGATGCAATAGCACATTCCAACGTTCCTTTTTTCCGGCATCTGATGAAATCATACCCCTCGTCTACATTGCTTACCTACGGTGAACACGTGGGACTACCGGACGGACAAATGGGTAATTCAGAGGTGGGTCATATGAATATCGGAGCTGGCAGAGTGGTTTATCAGGAACTGGCTAGGATTGATAAAGACATTCGCGACAAACACTTTTTTAAAAACCCTTTGCTTCTTTCCGCCTTCCGTCATGCTATAGAAAAAAAGAAAAACATACATCTGTTAGGACTTGTAAGTGACGGCGGAGTGCATTCACATATTCATCACCTGAAAGCCCTTTGTGACCTTGGAAAAGAACTCGCTGTTAATCAACTCTATATTCACGCGTTTACCGACGGCAGAGATACGGATCCAAGAAGCGGTCTGGGCTTTATCTCTGACCTTGAAAATCACCTGAAAAAATCTGTTGGCACCATTGCTTCTGTTTGCGGAAGATATTACGCGATGGACCGTGATAAAAGATGGGAGCGGGTAAAAGCTGCTTACGACCTCCTTACTGCCGGCAAGGGTGATCTGTTCAACTCAGCTTCTGAAGGCATACAGGCTTCGTACGCTCATGAAGTAACGGATGAGTTTATCCGGCCAATTAAGATCAACGGAACGCCCTCCATTATGGAAGGTGATGTGGTCATTTGTTTTAATTTCCGCACCGACCGTTGCCGTGAAATTACCACCGTACTCACACAGAAGGATATGCCGGAGCATGGTATGAGGACCCTACCGCTTCACTACACCACGTTTACCCGTTACGACGAATCGTTCCGCAACATTCATGTTGTATATGAGAAGGAGAATCTAAGTCTTCCCCTGGGTGAGGTGCTTGCCAACAAGGGAAAAACCCAGCTTCGCATTGCGGAAACAGAAAAATATCCTCACGTTACGTTCTTCTTCAACGGAGGAAGGGAAGAACCCTTTCCCGGTGAGAAACGGATCATGATTCCTTCACCGAAAGTAGCTACCTATGATCTGCAGCCCGAAATGTCGGCAAAGGAAGTTACGGATGCTGTTCTGAATGTGATGAGTGAAGGTAAAACAGATTTCATTTGTTTAAATTTTGCCAACCCGGATATGATCGGACACACCGGTGTATATTCTGCTGTACAAAAAGCACTTGAAACGGTGGATACCTGTCTTCAAAAAGTAGTGACTGCCGGAATGCAGGCTGGCTATTCCTTCATCGTACTCGCTGATCACGGGAACGCCGATTATATGATCAATGCTGACGGCACACCCAATACAGCGCATTCCATGAATCCGGTACCTTGCATATTAATTGATGAACGCTACCAGTCTATTCAAAACGGGAAATTAGGAGATATCGCCCCTACCCTTCTTACGATGATGGGAATTCCTGTTCCGGCGGAGATGACCGGAAATGTTTTACTTGGTCGTTGACTGGGAATCCCACTCTTCTCTGCCCAGGATCACAATACCTTCCATCTTTCTTCCGGTAAGAAGGTCGTTAAAAGTCTTTACATCGCTTTGAAAAATCTTCTCAGCCGCAGCCTTAGCATCTGCGTATTCCTTCTGCAGTGCAGCAAACCGGTCGTATTGCGAACGCGTTGGCTTACCTTCAAAAGACACCACCCCGTAATAGAGGTCCGAAATCTTCTCTCTCAGCTTCTCCTCTCCTGTAATATTTGTTCCCTCAATGGAGGCCACGAGGGTTTGATACAGCGCGTCTACCTTCCGGATCAGTGCATCCGCAGCCGCTACTACTTTTTTGTCTGCCGTGGCATTTTTTCTCGAAGTGGCCACATCCTTTATTTTGTTCAGTTGTGAAGCCAAAAAAGCCAAATTCTCCTGCATTTCAAAAATCTCCTTCATCAATTTCTGCTGCGCTGCCCTGTCTTCCGCAGTATAATAGGATTGAGGGTCGTAACCAAGAGTTATCTTCTGTTCAATCTGTTTTTCCCCCTTGATCAGACGCACAGTGTATTCACCGGAAGGGATCAGCGGACCCGTAAACCCTGAAAAATCCAGTTTCACACCCTTCGCTACACGAGGCGGCTTCATCCGCATATCCCAGGATACAACGTTCAATCCTCGTCTCTTTGACCCCGGAACAGCGCCTATTTTCTTACCCGAAGCATCGTAGAACTCAACACGTACATCCCCTTTCATTACACGATCTTTCAGGTAATAGCAGATGACCAATTCTTCGGAACTGTTGGATCCTGCATACCCTCCGTTAGGGAATGCTGCGCCGTATTTCCCCGATGTAACAAAAGAGGGCCGCGTTGGCAGAAAAGACATTTCACTATTCAGTACTTCAGGCGTAATAGCCCTCAGTGGTGTGATATCATCAACAATAATGATTCCCCTTCCATGTGTAGCCAGAACCAGATCATGCGTTATGGGATGAATAACAATGTCTCGTACGGCTACCGGAGGAACATTAGCCTGAAAACGGATCCAGCTTTTACCCAGATCGCGTGACATAAACAATCCCAATTCCGTACCCAGGAACAGCAACTCCCGGTTCACGGGATCCTGGCAAATCTTATGAGCAAAGCCGGTCAGATCTTTCGTGCTGATTGCGGCCCAGGTTTGTCCATCGTCAGCACTCATATAAACGTGGGTGCGCATATCCCCAAGGGCATGATTGTCGAATGTAACAAACACCCTATTCCGGTCAAAAGATGAAACCTCCACAGAGCTAACCCAGGCATTCATCGGAAGTCCCTTGATGTTCGCCACACGGTTGGTCCATGTTTTACCACCATCATGCGTAACCTGAAGATTTCCGTCATCCGTTCCCACCCAGATTGTATTCGGATCTCCCGGGGCCTCTTCAATGGTAAAAATTGTACAGTGATTCTCAGCTCCTGAATTATCAACAGATAAACCTCCCGAATTCTCCTGCAGCTGCTTTTTAGGATTGTTGGTGGTAAGATCCGGAGATATCCGTTCCCAGCTTTCGCCCTTATCCCGTGAGCGGTAAAGATACTGGGCACCAAAATAAATTACCCTTTTATCATTCGGTGAAGTAAGCACCGGTGTGTTCCAGTTACACCGGAGTTTTGGCTCCCCTGCCAGGGGAAAGGGGCGGATATCACGCGATTCATTCGTCTTCTTATTATATCTAACGATATATCCGCCCTGGGATTCTGCATAAACAATAGTATGATCTTCGCGGTCAGGCTGCACCCAGAATCCGTCTCCTCCCGCGCAGTTGGTCCAGTCCTTATTCTCGATTCCTCCTACACTTTGTGAAGGAGCAAACCAGGATCCGTTATCCTGTAAACCACCATATACATTGTAAGGAACCTGATCATCCACGCTAACATGATAAAACTGGGACACAGGCAGGTTTTTGAACATCGTCCAGCTGTTTCCGCGATCCATTGACTGATAGACGCCGCCATCCGTTCCCAGTAAAAGGTGAGAATTATTATTTGGATTGATCCAGATCGCATGGTGATCTGAATGGACCCATCCGCCCTCAAAGGATGCCTCTTTGAACGACTCTCCTCCATCGGTAGAAATCGACAGATTAAGGGATGGCCGGTAGATGCGTTTCGGGTCCACCGGATCTACTGCAATCACTGAAAAATAGAATGGACGCCAGGTCACATTCATCCCTGCACTCTTCTTGGTCCAGCTTTCCCCGCCATCCGTACTGGCATACAAAGCAGTGTTTTTCGATTCCGCAATAGCGTAGAGCTTATTTGTTTCCGTTGGAGAGACCGCCAGACAAATTCTTCCCAGTACCTGTCCGTCGAACCCATTCTGAATCCTCTTCCATGTTTTGCCCCCGTCCGTGCTTTTGAAGAGTCCGCTCCCCTTTCCGCCGGATGTAAAGGACCAGGGGGTGCGACGAAACTCCCACATGCTGGCATAAATCACATTCGGATTTTTAGGATCCACAATCACGTCTGCACAACCTGTTCTCGTATCTGAGTAAAGTATTTTGTTCCAGGTTTTCCCTTTATCCGATGATTTATAAAGCCCCCGGTGTTTGCTGTCGCTCCACAACGGACCCGGTGCCGCTACATACACGATCTCCGGGTTGGAAGGATCCAGAACAATTTTGCTGATATGTTCCGTGGAATCAAGTCCCGACTTTTTCCAGTTACTTCCACCATCATTGCTTACATACAATCCGGTTCCCACCGAAACACTATTACGCATATTGCTTTCCCCGGTACCCACCCAAATTGTTTCGGGATTTTTCTGGTCAATCAGGAGTGCGCCAACAGATTGACAATACTTGTCAAAAACCGGTTTAAATGTACTGCCGGCATTGGTAGTTTTCCATACGCCGCCGCCTGCCGTTCCAACATAAAACAACCTCGGATTTGTACTCACAACGTCTATGGCGGTAATTCGGCCGCTCATTTCCGCGCTTCCTATTTGTCGTGCCTGGTATGAACCCAGCATTGCGGATGTCAGGTTTACCTGCGAATACATTATCCCGGACACCGCCCCGGCTACTATCAGAGTACTAATTAACTTTCTTGTCATAAACAATGGTTCCTTTATTAATTGCCAACGGGCATCTTAAAATCTTCAGCGGGAAAACTCAGATTGAATTCTACTTTTTCGATCAGGGTTTGCCCCTGCAGTTTCCCATCTGCATAGTTATCAATTGACATGGCCACCACCACCCCGCTCACTGTCTGAAAATCGCTGTACTGGGTTTCGCTCTCAATCTCCCTGTCCTCATACTTTGTCCGGGTAGTGGTCTTAATCAGGTACCATGATTGAGAATCAATGAAAAAATAGGTGACAGAACCACTGGCTTTGGTCAGCATTATTTTGAAGCACTCCACCCCGTCCACATCCTCCTTGTCTAGCAGTTCTATCTTCCAGCCTTTTTCAATATAACACAGCAATTCTCCCCCGATACCACCGCTCTCCTGCTGACTTTGTACCTGCTCATCATTCATTTTTTCTGCCTTCTTCGAACCCTGAAAAGGGTTGATCATCCAGCCGGTCTTTGACGGTGCATCGTAGGCGGTAACCATTTTCAGTCCCTGCAGTGTTACATCCTGCCGGGTGCTGCCGTCTTTAAGTGTAATCATCACAAACGGGATTTCGAAACTCCCCCATTTCGATTTTCCTGTGGCCTTCATTGAAGAGAGGGCATTCCAGGCGTCCGCTCCTCCGATGGCTTTCAAGTGATTAGCAACGATCTCCGCAGCGGTTTGCCCTTTTAGTGTCATCAGGGGAAGGACAAGAATAAGCAGTATTATTTTGAATGTTCTCATACGATCTCTTATTGTACAAAAATAGCATGCCCCGGCGATCCGGCCCTACCGCTCATCCTTCAATTAAAACCAAAAAACCTTGCCGGAAACCTTTATCCCCTCAGGATTTGAAAGAACCCGGGAAATACGCGACCATCGGATACGTACAAAATGAAATAATAAACCCCGTCGGAATGGTTCTTGCCGTTATAATCATTTTTATAATCCGGATTGTCGTACAGTTTATTGCCCCATCGGTTGTAGATCACCAGCCGGCTCCCCGGAAAATTCTCCAAATTCTGAAACTCCAGGTTTTCATTGAACTGGTCGCCGTTGGGTGTAATCACATTGGGTACAGGTATTTCGCAATCCAGATCGGTCACATACACAGTGTCCGTAAACGTTTCCGTACAGATAGACTGATTGACTGTAAGAGTGACCACATAGGTACCTGCCTGTGTGAAGGTAACAAGAGCCGTTGTTCCGGTGGCGGTGGTGGGATTGGCATTGGGTCCGAAGTTCCAGGTAAACGTAGCGTTGTTAAGGAATAGTCCCTGCGCCGCAAATGCAAGGGCGCTATCATTTTCACAATAAACCGTAGGCGGAATGAAACTTGGATCCAGCAATGGATAGATTGTAACGGTGGCATAGCCGGTATCCGCACAGGTGGATCCAGGGTTACCAATCAGCATAACTGTGTAAGTTCCTGTATCGGAATAGGTCCAGGTGGGTGAAAATAATGAGGAAGTATCTCCCGTAGTGGTGGGATCACCAAAATTCCAGAAGTAAGATGTTGCCCCGGTGGAGTTATTCGCAAAATTGATTGTCATACTTGCACAGGTAGACACCTGTGGCGGTACAGAAGATACCACCAGTCCGGGGCAATTAAGCACATTGAACTGATAGTCTCTTTTATTCACACTCAGTAATTGTCCGTTGCGCCATTCTTCCACACAAACGGCCGCCACCCAGTTTCCGATCAGGTTCGGTGTACCCGACAAAACACCTGAATTTACATTAACGGTAAAAGCAGGACTCGAGGCAATGGGATAGGTGGCATTATAAGGCGGTTGCCAGGGTACAAAATTATACGGTGGCGGTGCCGGAGGCTGCGGCATCGGATTCACCTGCGAGGCTCCGTCCCAGGGGTCACAAAACTTGTATGCGAGAGAGTCTCCATCCGGATCTGTAGCGCTGTGATTAAATAAAAAGGGCACATTGGTGCACATAAAAAGAGGCGGAAGGCTATCGTAGCGCGGAGAACTGTTACAGGTGGCAAGGGAAGGATCAGGAATGCTCACTGAGATTGAAGATCCGACCGTGAGCGGATTAATGATATTCAGAATTGTGCTGTTTCGGCAGCAACGCTGGTACACCAGTGTATATCCACCGGTCAGCGGCGGAAGATTCACGGTGTCTCGGTAAACCGCTTCTTCCACGCAAACATTTGTCGGGGGAATAAAACAAGGGTTGTTTAATGTTAATGGCATTGTATCCGAACCGGTATACGGTATTAACACGTTCTGGATGAGTACTCCGTTGATGTCATAAATTCCAATGGAGGCAGGATTGTCGTAGGGCGCCTGTCCGTTATAACAATCGCGGTACACCTTTAGTGTAATCTCGTAATTATTATTGCCCAGGCAGGTATAGTAGATTTCTCCGCCCACAATATGCGTAGCGCAAAGGGGAACCGCAATAGCAGTGAAAAATATCAGGATCGCCCTTTTCATTTAGTTCCCAGTATCTGAACGAATCCGGGAAACACTCTTCCGTCTGCTACGGTAAGTACGAAATAATAAACTCCGTCCGCATGACCTCCTCCATTCCAGTTGTTCAGGTAATCTGATTCATCGAGTACAATACTTCCCCACCGGTTGTAAACCACCAGATGGCTGTTTGGAAATTTATCCAGATTTTCGAAGACCAGCAGCTCATTATCGCCATCGTTATTGGGAGTAAACACGTTCGGAATACCGAGAATACAATCCATGTCTACGATTACATCAACTGTTTGGGTACCCACCTCCCCGCAAAGGTCTGTAACAACAATATTGTACGTGCCATTGGCCGTGGGAATAAACGTATTGGAAGACGCGGTTGGATTTGGAACCGTGTCCGGACCTGTAACCGTTGTCCATAGGTAGGAATAAGCAGGCGCACCTCCATTTACAAGGGCCGCCAGGGTTAATTCCTTCCCTTCGCAAACCGTTATGTCCGGAGTCACCACGTTTACCGGACCCGGAGGTAACACAGTAACAGTGACGGATTGCGGACTCACGTTGGAATTACAACTATCTGTAACCTGTAAAGTATATGTGGTGGTTGAAGAAGGCTGTACAGTAATCAGGGTAGTGGTTGCCCCGGTAGACCAGTTATAAGAATAAGGTTGTACCCCCCCGCTGACATTACTGAACAATGTAACCTGATTACCCGGACAAATGGTAGTATCATTCGGAAGGCTAAGCACCACCGGTGTAACATCGCCGATATACAATACGCCATTGGTCGCACCTGAAGTACAAGGACCCGAGGTAAGCGCGCTGATCAACAGTGTATCCAGCCCCTCTGTAATGTTATCCTGCGGGGCACTAAAACAAAGAACGATTGAATCTTGTCCCGGTGCGAAAATCAGCTGATTAGGAATTGCGGGCACGATATCCACGCCATTCACGGCGTTTCCTGAAAAAGTAAGTGTAATGGTATCCGGATTCTGAAGATTCGAGTTGCCCCGGTCGAACACGATACAGGCGGTGCCGCAACTTTCGAAGAGGGTTGAATCATTGGGACCCCCGTAAGAGATATTCGTAGAAATGGTCACCTGTGAGGCGGAGAAGGAACCCGCTTTCAGGAACACTCCGGAATCATACGCACCGTCGCCGATGTCGGCCACTACCAGTTTAATATGATATGTTTCACCACAAATGACAGGATACTGGGCCCGCATTGGTACTGTAAAACCGTCATAATTCACTGTTAGCCCGGGAGGTGTTTCATTATCAAAGTAATATTGCGGATACGAATTGAGGTTGACATTGTCAATCGTTACCGGCGTATTGGGAGGAGCTGGCGGCGCCGGAATAAGTGCAATGTTCGTAGGAACCAGAGGAGTTGACACCCCGCTGAGAATAAATGCAAAAGCATCGTTAAAACCTGTATTCACCCACTCCATGTATTCTTCCGACCCGAACACATAATCAAACTTCACGGTATCCGCCATCGGAATAAAATCAAATTCGATCACGGCGGCGTCGTAGCTTCCGTTCATCGTATTATTAGTAATGTTCTCCAGGTCCACATCACCGGGCGTGCTGTTAATCACGGTTGCCCATCCCGTATTATTGGGTCCCACCGCAGAATCGATATGCCCCGAGGTGAAAACAATGCCCGAATCCAGCATCACATTTGAGCTCATTCCGTTAAAATATCCCACGGCCACCGTAGCCCCTGTATAGGTAATATTGAATGCCTGTATACCGGTTCCAAGTAATACGTTCTGCACCAGGTACTGGATGTTATCGTAAGGCGGCTGATTACTCACCACTAACTGCGACTGCCCGGCGAAGGGCAGCGAAACAATTGAAACCAGAAGAATGATCTTTCGAATGAAACCCATGTAATTAAGTTTTATCTAACCACAGAGACGTGTGTTATTTTTTCAAGCTTAATGTTATTCGGTCCTTTGATTTTAAACGTTGCTACATAGGTGTCCTCGGGAACAACAGACCCCTTATATGTTCCATCCCACCGGGTATCAATATGATTCGATTTGAAAACCAGTTCACCCCACCGGTTGAAGATGAGCATTTCATATTCCAGAACTGCTACTCCGATTCCTCCGTATGTTGCATTATGACCGTCGTTATTCGGGGTAAAGGCATTCGGCGCCCAGAAGTAGAAATCAGGATACACCGTCACATAATCATACACCGTATCCGTGCAGCCATAAGCATCCGTGATAATCAGCATTACCGTAAAGGTGTTGGTTTGATCATTGGGATAGGTATGGCTCGGACTAACTGCGGTTGAAGTGTTGCCATCGCCGAAATCCCAGAAATAAGACACGGCCGGCGTGGACGTGTTTGTAAAATCAATGGTATTCACGGTAGCATACCCATGCGTGAAGGAAGCTAAAGGCTGAGAGATATGGACGTTGATCGATTGCGTACTAACGTTACCGCAGGTGTCCGTAACAGTTACTGAATACGAGGTAGTGTTCATTGGTCCCGGATTCAGCGAAACCAGAGGAGTTGTTCCCAGGGAATGAGACCACTGGTAGGTATAACCCGGCATACCACCAAGCACAAAGGCCTCCAGCGAAGTTGGATCTCCTGCACAAATGGTGTCATTGTATGCCTGCATGCCTAAAGAAATAGGTAAAACATCTAATATAGTTACCACAATCGTATCCGGAGCTCCGTTGTTGCAGGGCCCCGCGGCAGGGATGATGAGTATGATGGTTTCCGGACCTTCATTATTGTTATCGGGTGTGGGAGTAATCGTAATGGCGACTGAATCCTGACCGATCTGGAAGATGACATAGTTGGGAATATTCGCATAGTCGGTACCATTTCCTGCACTTCCCAGAATCTGGAACGACACCGTATCCTGTGTTATGGTTTGATTCCCCCTGTCGAAATAAATCACCAGTGAACCGCAACCCTCGTAAACCGTGCTATCACTGCCCAGAATATTTCCGTTTGCAGAAGATGCGGAACCAACAACAACGCCCGAAGAAGAAAAACTCCCCGCTTCAAGAAACACTCCTGAATCGAGTATATGGTCGCCACCATCCGCTATTGCAATTTTGATATGATACGTTTGTCCGCAGATCACCTGCGATTCCGCAGTGAGCACCACGGTTTGTCCGTCATATTGGTGTGTGGTTTGAGCCGGTGAGGTCGGACAGTTGTAAGAAGGCGGGCAAACATTGGCCCATGATTGTGAATTCTGCGGATCATTACAAATGTAAAACGGTGAATTCTGCGGATTGCAGTTCACATTGAACATGGTCACATATGTATTAGGAGGTGCGGGAGGAGACGGCACCAGTGCAATATTCTTGGCATTATTTGAAAAAGGTCCGTTGATGCCCGGACCAGATATAAAGAATCCGAATCCGTCATTAATGCCACCGGGCATGGAACTCACGTATTCCATATACTCTTCGCTTGCAAAGCAGTAACGGAAACGAACCGTATCGGACATGGGAATAAAATCGAACTCGAGTATGGTTGCATCATAACTCAGTGTAGGCGAAAAAACGATGTCGAGATCCGGATCTCCGGGGAGATTATTTGACTGGGATGCACCTGTCTGGTTGTTTTGCCCCTGTGCATTAAAGATAGTTCCGCAGGAAAGTATCACACCAGAGTTAATGCCGATGTTTGAATTTTGTCCGTTAAAAAAACCAATGGTATTCGGTGCGCCGTTGAAGGTAACGTTCATGATCTGCACGCCGGATCCGGTAAGCACGTTTTGAACCAGCCACGCCGGATTATTATTATTCGGCGGCGTATTGTTCACCGTAAGCTGTGCGGTAGCAAAGGAACAAGCAAGAATTCCAGCCAGGAAAGGAATCCTGTTCAATTTCCCGATGTGCTTTTCAGAATTATTCATGAACTGATCTTCTACAAATATACTCATACAGAGTGAATTAAACGAATTTTATCGGCCGAAATCCTTTGTTAATTGACGAATTTGCTGTATTCGCCGGCATGTGTGCGGTTTTATACCATAAAGATATATTTGTTAAGGATTAAGTTGCACCGGGCTAATTTTATCCCAACTTTGCCCCATTGTCAAATATTTGAAATTATAAAATGCAATACATTGAAATTCATAGAGATAGGTTCATTCAGGAGCTTATTGAACTCCTACGGATACCCTCCATTAGTGCTGATCCTGCCTACAAGGAATCTGTAAGGGTTTGTGCTCTGAAGGTAAAGGAGTACATGGATGCCGCCGGGATTGAAAAAACGGAGATTTGCGAGACCGGGGGACATCCACTTGTTTACGGCGAAAAGATTCTTGATCCGAAACTTCCCACTGTTCTGATATACGGACATTACGACGTTCAGCCGCCGGATCCTGTGGAATTATGGAATTCACCGCCCTTTGAACCGCAGATTAAAGACGAAAAGATTTATGCACGCGGTTCAGCGGACGACAAGGGACAGTTCTTCATGCATTTGAAAGCCTTTGAGGTCATGTTGAACCAAGGCGGACTACCCTGCAATGTAAAGTTCATGATCGAGGGAGAGGAAGAAGTAGGTTCTGACAACCTCGGACCTTTTTTGGAAAAGAACAAAGAGAAACTCAAGGCGGATGTGATCCTGATCTCCGATACGTCTATTATTGCCAATGATGTTCCTTCGATCACCGTTGGACTTCGCGGTCTGAGTTATTTTCAGGTAGAAATAACGGGGCCGAACCGCGACCTGCATTCCGGGCTTTACGGAGGCGCAGTGGCAAACCCTGTGAATATTCTTTGCGAAATGATCGCGAAACTGAAGGATGAAAAAAATCGGATTACCATTCCCGGATTTTATGATGATGTGCGTGTATTAAGCGCGGAAGAGAGAAAAGAAATGGCCCGTGCGCCGTTTGATCTCAATGAATACAAGAAGCACCTCAACCTGAAAGATATTCACGGTGAGGAAGGGTTTTCTACTGCAGAGCGTACCAGTATTCGTCCCACCCTGGATGTGAATGGTATCTGGGGCGGTTATACAGGAGAAGGTGCAAAAACCGTAATTGCCTCCAAAGCTTTCGCCAAGATCTCCATGCGTCTTGTGCCGGATCAGGATCATGAAAAGATCACAGAACTTTTCTGCCGATATTTCCCTACGCTTGCCCCACCCTCAGTATCCGTGAAAGTGATTCCGCATCACGGAGGAAATCCCGTGCTTACACCCACGGATTCTGCGGCGTACAAAGCGGCCAGCAAGGCGATGGAGAAAACCTTCGGTAATGTACCTGTGCCTGTACGTGGCGGCGGAAGTGTTCCCATTGTAGCACTTTTTAAGGATATTCTTGGTCTGGACAGCGTACTGATGGGCTTCGGACTGGACAGTGATGCTATTCATTCCCCCAATGAACATTACGGAATTTTTAATTACCTTAAAGGTATTGAAACGATTCCCTGGTTTTTCCGTTATTATTCGGAATTGGCAGGCGAAAAGAAATAACAGTCCATTATCGGATGTTCAAACGAATCCTTTTTGTTTTAGCTGCTGCAGCGGTCTGCCTTCCGAACGGAGGATTTGCCCAGCAAACCATGCATAAACTGCAAGGGGTGGAAGTGCTTTTGCACGATACCCTTGAAAACGATCCCTTTCCCGGACTTGACAGCACTGTAGCGAATTATAAAGTGTTTTTTACCGGGGAGGATCACACCTTTACTTCGAGCAACATCCTTCTTGAACTGAAAATGATGCGTTTCCTGCATAAAAAAGCCAGAATGCGTGTGCACCTTCTTGAATTCGGCGCGAGTGTCGGGTGGTTAGTGAACAATTACGTTCAGACCGGCGACACTTCTTACCTGACAGCACTGAAAGATTATTCCTACAAAGATTTCCGTGCACTTTTCACAGGGCTGCGGGATTTCAATGCCAGGCAGGATTCTGCCAGCCGTATCCGTGTAGTAGGGCTGGACCTGGAATGGTCTTTCTCTACTTCCTGCAAGGTGCTTAGCCTGCTGCTCAATGACAGTGTAACTCCTGCATCTGAGATCGCACTCTCGGTGGAAACCATCAGGGGTCTGGCGGAGTATGTAACAACGAACTATAACGGTCGCACAGCCTATGGCGGCGGAGGTTTTGGCAGCCTGTATTCAGGTAATTTCGACATCGAGAATGCCATGATGTCCGTTATGGAAAACTACTACTCTAACCGCGATGCCTTCCAGAAGTGTATCAAAAAAGAACCGGAAACCTTCGAAAAAATCATGAATGGTATCCGGGAGTGGAAGAAATGGAAGGAATATGAAGAAAAACAGATGATCCAGGGAACATACTTCAGGGAGCAATACATGTATGACCGTTTTATGGAAGTATACAAGAATAATCCCGGGGTTTCATTCTACGGACAATTCGGACGTTGCCACGTGGCCCGCAATGTACAGTCGCAGTGGTGTAACTCGTATATGTTCAATGCTGTTGCCGGACGAATGAATACATCCACGGATACTACGCTGCGGAACAAAGTGTTTACCATCGCTGTTTATTATCCCAACGCTCACCGGACCTCTTCCGGAAAATTCCTCTTCGGATTTGAGCCAACACCGGAAGAGCAGGAGATCTCCCGTTATCTTGATTCAGACCGGCGTACGGGATTATTTCTTTATGAGGTAAGTGCTGACACCGCATTAAAACGGATCATGACCGACAAATTCCAGTATTTACTGTTGAATTTCTCTCCGCACGATGACGACTCCGAGCGAAACAATACCGGAAAGTACAAACCCTATGAGCACAGTAAGACGTACTATCACGCGGATGGTTTCATTACCTTCCACTACATGAACACATCCAGCTTGTTCACGTTTCTCAGCGAAAGTGGTTTCATAGCCGACAACAACAGAATTTCGCAGGCAGGAGGAGGCTTAACGATCTGTGAAAACGGTTATCAGGCAGCACAAATGCATTACACCTACTTTCTTCCGGTAGCGTTCCGCGACACGGCCGGCACTTCAGGAAAAGTCAGTGGTTATCAGTTCATGTTCCGCACCGGAAGAGAAGTAGGTCCACGCAACTGGTTTCAGGCCTTCCCTTATCTGGGAATTGGATTCGGAAATATGAAGCTTCATTTTTCCGATGAGAATGCACCTAACGGGATTTTCGGTTCCCCGAACAAAGAAAACTACCGGAATAACGCCTTCCTTATGGACGTGGGTGCTGATGTTCGTACCAACATTGGTTTTGTTTCTCTCGGAATCCGCGGAGGCTTCATGCTGGACACATCAGATAAAGTATGGAAATCCGGAGACGACGTAATCGCCAATGCACCTCGTACGGGGATGACAGGGCTCTATTATTCTTTTAACGTTTCCCTGTTTCTAAGCGAATGAATGCAGTCCTCAAAGCCTGTGCTTACCTTCTTCCCCTGCTCTTCCTGGCAGGTTGTAAAGTGGCCCCCGTTTATATCAGCAAGATTGAAGGAAGCAAAATCATTAAACTGGATAAAACCGGTGTGAAGGCTGAAGTATTTCTGAGGATTAAAAATCCAAATAGTATGGGATTTAAGATCCACCGGACCGCATTCGACTGTGAACTCAATGACATTCCGGTGGGAAAGGCTTATCTGAAAAAGAAAATAAGAGTAAAGGCGAATTCAGACGATGTTCACACCTTTGTGATAGAATCAGATTTTTCTAAGCTGGGATTAAAAGAACTTGCCCTGATCCTGAATCTGGCCACTGCAAAATCTGTGAAGGTTCATGTGAAAGGCAATGTCAAGGTGGGCAAGTTCCTTCTACGTAAGGAATTTCCCATTGATGTAACCCAAACAGTCAGCTTGTGATCACATTTTATTCAGCTTCCTGACCGTAGAATTCGGCCGGCGCGAAGAACAGGATTCCAGTACGGTAAAAGTCAGGAAAGAAGCAGCAAGGAGGATTAGCAGGGTACGCAGGATAACAGATTTCTTCATGAATACAGGTTTTGGGTAAAGGTAAATAAATACATTGACGAAGCTAAACACCGAATGACCAACGCACTCCAACACGAAACAAGCCCCTACCTGTTGCAGCACTCAGAAAATCCGGTGGACTGGCATCCGTGGAATGAACAAACCCTTGCACTTGCCAAAAAAGAGAACAAACTCATCCTGGTTAGCATAGGGTACTCTGCCTGCCACTGGTGTCATGTGATGGAGCGGGAATGCTTTGAAGATCACGAAGTGGCGGAAGTAATGAATCGGTATTTCATCAATATTAAAGTTGACCGCGAGGAACGGCCGGATGTAGACCAGGTATACATGACGGCGGTGCAGGTAGCCACGGGCAGCGGCGGATGGCCTTTGAACTGCTTCACCCTACCCGACGGGAGACCACTCTATGGAGGAACGTACTTCCCAAAGTCAAAGTGGCTGCAAACACTGGAACATCTCGCCGACCTCTGGATGCGTGACCCGTTAAGAGCTGCAGAATATGCAGGGCGACTAACAGAAGGAGTAAAGCAATCTGAGCTGATTCTGCCGCCGGAACCGGGGACCCTGGCCAACCGTTCCTTTATTCATACCGCTGTCCGAAAATGGCAATCCCGGTTCGACACCCGGGAAGGTGGCCCGGATCATTCTCCCAAATTTCCCCTTCCCAACAACTATTCCTTTCTGCTTCGTTTCGGAAATTGCCCGAAAGAGAACGGTATCAGTAGCCAGGACGGTGAACCGCCTGATCCAGCCCTAATCCTAAAACAGGTCAGGCTCACACTGGATAAAATGGCGAGGGGAGGGATTTACGATCAGATCGGAGGAGGATTTTGCCGTTACAGCACCGATGCGGTATGGAAAGTACCTCACTTCGAAAAAATGCTGTACGATAATGCACAACTCATTTCACTTTATGCGGAAGCCTTGCGTTTCTTTCCTGCAGAAGAATACGAAGAATTGCTCCACGAAACAATATCATTCTGTGAACGGGAGTTGCTCGATCCTTCCGGCGGGTATTATTCAGCGCTGGATGCCGATTCAGAAGGAGTGGAGGGAAAGTATTATCTATGGAGCCGGGAAGAAGTGGAATCCCTTCTTGGACCGGACGCCGGGCTATGCATGGAATACTTCCATCTGGACCAAAGCGGGGCATGGGAAGGAGCCTATATACCACTTCGCGCCGGAACTCCTGAACAATTTGCAGCCGGGCACGGAATAAGCCCTGAACAGCTACGTCACCAACGAACCATTTGGAAAAACACGCTCCTGCACGCCCGTCAAAAAAGAATACGACCGGGTCTGGACGATAAAATCATTACCTCATGGAACGCAATGATGATACAGGGTTTGATCCGGGCGGGGGAGGTTACAGGAGATGCGAATTACATTTCCCGTGCCGTGCGCTGCGCCGGATTTCTCCGGCGTGAAATGCTGAAACCCAATGGCGGAATGTACCATACATGGAAAAATGGAACTGCCGCTGTGAACGCCTTTCTGGACGATTTGTCCTTTACCGCTCTGGCCTTTACCGAACTTTATGAATGTACGCTTGATGAAACCTGGCTGAACCTGGCGGGAAATCTGACAGAACATGCGCTTGGGCACTACAGCGATGAAAAGCAATGCTTTTTTTATTTCACGTCGGACGAGGACACGCCGCTCATTGTGCGAAAGACCGAAATCAACGACAATGTTATCCCCTCTTCCAATGCCGTCATGGGCGAAGCACTGCGGAAGCTTGCGATTCATCTTGGGAAACGGGAATGGGCAGACCGTGCGCTGAGAATGTACCTGGCCGTTCAGAAAGAATTTTCTGCTTACCCCCCCGGCTACTCCTGCTGGATGATGCTCGGGCTAAGTCTGACAGGGGATTCCGCAGAGGTCAGCATTGTTGGAAACTCTGTTAATGACTTCCACCGGTTGCTTCGTAAAAGGCTTCCCCCTCACCTGATCTTTGCCGGTAGCCGGGGTTCTTCCACGCTGCCGCTGCTCATCGGCCGTCACAAGGAGGAGGAGACCCTGGTTTATGTATGCAGGAATGCCTCATGCCGGGAACCTGTAAAAACGGCGGAAGATGCTCTTAGATTGCTTCAAGCGGATAATTAACCTTGCAGGCCTGGTTCTGATTCCATCGCTTTCCCTTTCCGCGCAACTGATTGACCATAAACCCTTCTGGATAGAAACCACACCTTACCGTTTCAATCCAGATGTTATCGCCCAGCAAAAAATCCACCGGGTGGTGGTTAGTATGCAGGAAAAACTCGACGATTTCCCCATTGAAAACAAGGGGCTCCATGATATTTACGAATTCGACAAGCTGGGACTGGTCACCCGATTCATTCATCTGACCATTCGTTCCCGCGAGCTGGTAGAAATCAAAGTGCCGGCCGTGTACAATAGCCGTGGCCGCAAGATCAAGGCGGCCACTACCCGTGATGAATACGTCTATACCTTCGATACCACGTTTACCTGGTTCCGCTACGATGAGCACCGGCGTTTGATCATGCGCCGTACCCACCAGGGAGATTATTTCTTTACCTGGTACTACGATTACAATCAGAATGGCTTCCTTTCAAGACAAACCTATTGCAGGGAAACAAGCAAAAATCCGGATATACAGCAGTTTGAACTGGGTGTTCAGACCATCATATCAACAGAGTCCTTCGATTATATCTTTCAAACGGCCAGCCAATTGCGGAAAGCCTTTCTGAATGATGAAGGAAAGGAATACCGCAGTGCTATCATCAACTTCTCCAAATTTTTTGTGGAAGAGAACCACTCTTACACGGTTGGGTTCGTTAAGTACTACAATCTATACACATTCAACGAGCAGGGGCTGCCGGCGGAGTCAAAAACCTCCACGAATGCCAACGGTGACATCAGTTTCCGGACATTATATGAATACGACCAAAACGGCGTGTTGTCGGGAGAGAAACGATTCAGGGATACCGTTCATACGAACAATGTAACCTGGCTGTATACGGAACAGTCACCGCTGGTAAAAGCGCGTCTTGATCGTGACCTTGAAAAGAAAAAAATAGGGATAGTGAAATTCTCCTACGAATTCTACTGACCTTCCTGATTCGCCGGTTTCCGCAGTTCAAAATTCTGGCCCAGGTAAACGCGGCGAACCTGCTCATCTCCCGCCAGCTCCTCAGCCGTTCCTGCCTTGAGTATGCTTCCTTCAAAAAGCAGGTACGCGCGGTCTGTGATCGAGAGCGTCTCATGCACGTTATGGTCTGTGATAAGTATTCCGATGTTTCTCCTCTTAAGTCCGGCAACCACTTGCTGAATATCCTCCACTGCTATCGGATCAACGCCGGCGAAAGGTTCATCCAGCAAAATGAATTTAGGGTCTACTGCCAGACATCGCGCGATTTCGGTCCGTCTCCGCTCTCCTCCCGACAAGCGATCCCCGATATTTTTCCGTATGTGCTGTAATCCGAATTCGTTCAGCAGCGATTCAAGTTTCCCTTGCTGGGCTGATTTGGGAAGAGCAGTCATTTCAAGAATCGCCCGTATATTATCCTCAACACTTAACTTACGGAAAACACTTGCTTCCTGTGGAAGATATCCAAGCCCGAGTTGTGCCCGTTTGTACATCGGCTCGTCCGTAATCTCGCGATCATCCAGAAAAACCGAACCGCTGTTCGGTTTGATCATTCCTACAATCATATAAAAGGAAGTTGTTTTTCCAGCACCGTTCGGTCCCAATAGCCCTACAATCTCACCTTGCTTCACTTCAAAAGAAACTCCCTTAACCACCGTTCGGGATTTATAGCGCTTGACAATATTTTCTGCTCTAAGTCTCATCCCTAGAAAATAAACTGCATCGCTCCCCGTATACCAAACACCGGTACGCGACTTTTCGAACTGGATTCATACCGGGTCCGGTACCCGTCATCCACATAACTCAGACGCCAGAGCGCGTCAAACCGGAAGATCTTGAAGACGTTCTCCACCCCTGCACTTACTTCATAATAAGGGCCATTGTTCAGCTGGTTAAGTGTTGCAGGAAATTCAAAAACATTCAGATTTTTGGAACTTACCTCTCCGATCAGTGCTTTTACGGTAAATACCTCCCGCCATTTCAGCTTCCGGAGCAGGGGAACCTTATTGAAAAGGAATCCTCCCATGTGATGGAACATCTGAACTGTCAGGTAGCGATCCGATGCAAATTCATAATAGTTCATCATATTGAATGCGTACGTATCATACACATACGTTTCATTTCCGCCATGCAGTTCCAGCAGAGGGTAAGGAACTTTTCCAAATACCTGACCTCCTTCAACGATATAATCCACATAGCCAAAGGGATTGATGTAAAAGCGATCGGTGACGTTCACCACCAGCTTTTGATATTCGTAGTCACCGTTCATCACTCCCTTTATTCCAAATGAAGCCGCCACGGACAGCACCGGGTATTTAGTGCCGGTACTGGTACGCAGAAACGTACCCTCCAGGTATTTTTCATCGTATGCAAAGCGGGTACGAATTCTGATCTCGGAAGTAGTGATGCCGCTGAGCGTATCACGGGTAAAATTGTCATTGAAGGCAATATATTTCATCGTTCCCAGGGGAGTCATATTCCGGTTCACGAGGTATAGCTTATTATTCCATCCGTCGAAAGGCTCGTATTCCCAGGTCAGCATACCCTGCTGCACGCGCGTCATGTTCGTAAGAGGGGTCCTGCGAAAAAGGGATGAGATGATGTTATCCGGTGTAAACGCATTCCAGCTTTGCCCCAGAACCTCATAATCATCCTTGTAATTCAGATAAACAATTTGCCGCGGGTTCTTTGTAATGAAACTTTTAAACTCTGCATTGTACTTAAATTTTTCGTCATCAAATCCATAGGCCGCGAAGCCGTTGATCTCCACCCAGCGCGAGAAGTCGTTACTCGTTCTCCCACCCACCCTTAACCGCAAGCCTTCAATACTGTTAAAACTGAGAATTTTATAGTACGGACCGAGTTCAACAGGGCCCTTTACCCAGTAGCCTCCCACGGCCGTCACCAAAATCGTTTCCCAGGATTTATAAATAGGCAGGCTCTGGATGGTGTCCACCATGTGATAGATCTGCTGCTCATTTTTTGAAAGAGAATCATGCCTGGCGTTCTTCCAGTATTCCTCCGTTTTCTCCGCTGCATCCTTCTCTACAAAAAGATTTTCACCAAAAGTCCAGAAGTCATCCGGCCTGGGCTGATCCAGGATAAAATTCTTATAGGAAGTTGTTTTTCGCCCGTAAAATCCTGTTTTCTTTTCACGGATCGCAAAATCCACGATGATCCTGTCCTTGACCAGCATCCATCTTCCGGAAGGAGCCTTTCCGTATTCCTGAATGAAGCTTAGTGTATTTACATAGTTCAGGTTCACGTCATCGGGCAGCGACATCTCCACGCGTTTAAGAGCAAAGGCAGTATCGGCTATCCACATGTTACCATTGAACACACATTCCTGCTTCCTTCTCTGTTTAAACTGAATATGATAACACCTGACGCCATCAATGTATACTGAATCGATCAGGTAATATTTATAAAAGAGTATTCCGTTTTCGGAGATCGGAGAAACGAATGTTTTGGCAAACACCTCAAAATTATTGTCATAGAGATTTACATTCTGATACATATCTCCCATGAACTGTGTCACGCTCTCCTCGTTCTGCAAACCGGAAATGCGGCTGGCTTTGATCACCTCTTTTTTCTTACGTGGTGATTTCTGGTAATAATAATCCGAAAGCGATTCGGAAATGAATAGTGGTAAGTAAGGCTTCTCCTTGGCGTTGGTACTGTCAATATAATCGAAGATGAACTTTACCGGCTTTAACGCCTTTTTGTCTTTATATTCCTTCGGAATATTGTTCAGGTCAAACTCCACTTTATTATACACCTCGTATTCGTACGCCTCCAGTGCGTCTTTATCGTTCTTTTCTTTGTTCGCCCATACTTTCCTCAGAATCTTGTGAGCGGGATTCTCACCTGGCGTGATGTTAACGGCATCAAACGTTTTTACATCACTTTTCAATTCAATGTTAATCACCTGTGATTGTCCTCTTTTCACTGCCACCGCGTAACGCACATACCCGATATAGGATACCACCAAAGAGTCTACCGGAACTGAGGCTGAAATAGAATATTTCCCGTCAAAGTCTGTGGTGGTCGACAGCTTGGTCTTCCGGAAAACCACATTCACAAAAGGCAGCCCTTCCCGCGTTTCGGCATCCACCACCTTTCCGGTCACCTTGGTTACCTGAGCTGCCAAACCCATCGGAAGACAACTTAGAATAATTGCAATATATCTGAATTTCAGCACTTTATGTATCAAGTGGAAGGGCTTACATCCCATCAAAAATCAAACCATTAAAATAGACAATACCGTACGAACAGGCAATACTGTTACATCCCCTTTTTCAGCAATTATCAAGAATCGGGGGGGTATTTGAGTTAGAATCATCCGGCTTTCCTCTGCTTGTTTTCCACGTATCGTGAAACGAAGATCGAAATCTCATAGAGACAATAGAGAGGGATGGCGACCATCACCTGGGAGGAAATGTCGGGTGAAGGGGTGATAAACGCGGAAATAATCAGGATTACCACGAGGGCATGCCTCCGGTATCGTCGCATAAAAGCCGGACCGAGGAGCCCGATGCTGGTAAGAAAATAAACCACAATGGGAAGTTCGAACACAATGCCCGTTGCAAAAGTGAGGTTGGTGATGGTGGAGATATAGGAATCCATGGTTATCTCATTTCCGATGAGCGGCGAAACCTGGTAATTCCCGAGAAAGAGAATGGTCAGAGGAGCAATTATAAAATAACTAAAAAGCACACCGGTGAAAAATAAGAACGAGGCATAAAAGACAAAACCCCTGACATACTGAATCTCCCTGTCCTTCAATGCCGGTTTAACGAATCGCCAGATCTCCCAAAGAAGGTAGGGAAAGCCAAGTACCAGTCCGGCAAGGAATGATATCCACATGTGGGAGAAGAACTGTCCCGACATATTGATATTCTTGAGTGAGAAGGCAAACTCTCCGACACACAGTTCATCGCCTTTCCCTGCCCAATGTGAAAACTTACAGATGGCGCGATAGGTAACAAAACTTTCCTCACTGGGTCCGAGAATAACCTTATCGAAGAGAATCTGCGGATACAGAAACGCCACCACCGCCAGCATCATGATTACCACTACTGAGCGAACCAGATGCCATCGCAGGGCTTCCAGGTGCTGGAGGAAAGACATTTCCTTTTTTGGTTCGCTCATGGGAGAGCAAATATAAGATGAAGTTCGGAGGGGGACAGCCTTCGGGTCTCCTTAATTGATTAAATTTGAACGATGCACAAGTCGGTCTATTTCTCTTTGGGATGGGTTCTTGCACTCGGCATGCTTTTTACGGCCTATTCGGGTCATTTTGAGAATCCTTTCCACTTCGACGACGATCACACCATTGTTTCAAACACCGCTATTCGTGACCCCGGCAACATTCCGTCGTTTTTCACCGATGCAACTACCACCAGTTCGCTGCCTGCAAACCAGGGATACAGGCCCCTGTTGACAGCACTCAATACCGTAGATTATACCATTCAGGAGAAGGTTAAGCAAGCGAGCATTGCCGATTCCACTTCCTCGGCGGCTACCTTGGAAAGGATGTTGTCGCCGGGATGGGCATCCAAGCCGGTCAGTTACCGGCAGCAGAACATCAATCCTTTCTTCTTTCACCTGCATATTTTTTTAAGCTTCATTCTGCTGGGCATCCTGATGTATTTTTTTCTGAAATATATTTTTGATGCGGCCCTCCCCCACTCGCTGAACCGCTGGGCTGCTCTCGCCGGAACAACTTTCTACTGGGTTCACACCGCGAACGCAGAAACCATGAATTACATCATTGCACGGTCGGATAGTGCAAGTACCACGGCCCTGATGGCTTCGCTGGTTTTCTTCCTCTGCTTTAAAAAGCCCTGGAACCTGGCTCTATCTCTCCTGCTTTTTATCCTGGCCGTATTTATCAAGGAACCATCGGTGACAGGAGTTGCTCTTTTGCCCTTGCTGCTCTTTTTTTTCAGAGAAGATCATTCCCTTCCCGACATTTTAACTGCCAAAGGAATCAAATCGCTCGGCCGGCCTTTGCTTTCCACACTTGCGTACGGATTGATAGCTTTGCTTTTCGTTCTGCTCAGCCGCAGGTATACTCCCCCCGGGTGGAATGCGGGAGATCCTGGCTTTTTTTCTTATGTAGGTGTACAGCCGGCGGTAATGCTTCACTATTTCAAAAACTTTATCTGGCCATCAGAGCTTAGCGCGGACACCGACTGGACGGCGGTGTTCAGCTGGAAAGATCCGCGCATTTATACCGGATTGGCTTTTATAGCCGTGATGTTTTATCTGGCCTGGCATTTTTCCAAAGAAAGGGTAACCCGCCCGATCACTTACGGTATCCTGTGGTTTTTCATTGCCTTGCTGCCGACCAGCCTTGTGCCCTTAGGAGAGGTAATGAATGACCACCGGGTATTCTTCCCGTACATCGGACTGGTTTTGTCTCTCACCTGGTTCATTGCGCTGCATTTCTACAAGCGAAAGGAACAGATGATTTCCACCGGACCACGGGCGGCTCTGCTTCTTTCCCTTGCCTTGATTTATGGTGCCCACCTGGCCGGCACCAGGCAACGCGCAGCGGTTTGGTCATCGGCCGAAACTTTATGGAAAGACGTCACCGAGAAAAGTCCCGGAAACGGCAGAGGCTGGATGAATTACGGAAATACCCTGATGGCACGAGGCGATTACGAAGGGGCATGGCAACAATATGTGAAAGCATCTGAAATACTGCCTTACTATTCGTACCTCAAAATCAATATGGGAGTACTGAAGGGTTTTACCGGATTTGCACAGGAGGCGGAAGGGTATTTCCTCGATGCGCTGCGTCTGGACATGAATAACCCGGAATGTTACTATTACTATGCTCAGTTCCTGATGCTACAGGATCGCATAGCGGACGCCCTTCGTTTCAACGAGAAGGGTCTGAAAGTAAGTCCGCAGCATACTAATCTGCTCCAGCAACAGCAACAACTCACGATCATGAACACCCTGCAGCAGGATTCCCGGCTTGATAAAGCGATCAAAGATGCCGCCGCTTCTCCGGGTATCGATACCTATCTTGCACTCAGCTATGAGTTCTATATGGCAGGAAAATACGAGCAAAGCATCAGGGCGGCGGAAGAGGCGCTGAAATTTGATGCAGACTCGGATCGCGCCTGGAATAACATCTGTTCAGGGTATAATGCGCTTAAAGACTGGGGGAAAGCCATTGCTGCCGGCAAGAAGGCGCTCGAACTTAATCCGGACAACCCATATGCCCGTAATAATTTAGCCCTTGCCCTTGCCGCAAAAGACAGCACGGTTAAGAAGCCCTGAGGCCGTCGTTTTTTCTTAAATTCGCAACGAATCAAGCAATTATGAGGACCCTCTTTCTTTCCTTTCTCACCTTTATCATACCGGTTGTTGTCTGCGCCCAGTCCGGCTCTTCCTTCCGGTCCGCTTCCAACCCTCACTATTGGAAAAACAGAAAGCCGTTTGAAGGTTACTGGCAACAGGATATACATTACAATATAGACGCCCGGGTGGACGAGCAAACAGATGTTATTGAAGGGAAACTCATTTTAACCTACTGGAACAATTCGCCCGATGAACTGAAATCGGTTTATTTTCACCTGTATCAGAATGCCTTTACCCGCGGCTCCTATTACGAATCCCTTAACAAGGGAAATAATATTCAGCCAAAATTCGGAGTATATGAGGACAAAGGACTCGGCACAGAGATAAAGCGGCTGGAGTCAGAAGGTAAAGCACTCAACAGCAAACTTGACAATACAATTCTGAAAGTGGAATTGCCCCGAACGCTGGCATCCGGTGATTCCATCGTTATTGAGGTGGATTTCAATACCTATTTTCAGAACAACACGGCCATGCGCCGCCGCATGAAAATGTTCAACGCCTACGGGTATAAGCATTATGATGGCGTGCACTGGTATCCGCGCGTGTGTGTGTATGACCGCAAACTGGGCTGGGATCTCGAGCAGCACCTTGAAAAAGAATTCTATGGTGATTTCGGGAGTTATGATGTAAGCCTGGATCTGGCAAATAATTTTGTATTGGACGCCACCGGTGTTTTACAGAATCCCGACGAAGTGCTGCCAAAGTCATTACGGGATTCACTTGATATCAAACGATTCGCCAACAAACCCATGTACTCACCACCTTCCGTGATTACAAAATACAAACCCGGAATAAGGAAAGTCTGGAAATTTAAAGCAGTGAACGTGCATGATTTTGCCTGGACCGCCGACCCTACCTACCGGATAGGCGAAGCCGACTGGATGGGAATAAAAATTATCGCTCTCTGCCAGGAGCCGCACGCATCGCGCTGGCAAAATGCCGCCTCCTTTACTGCTGATGTGATCAGAATATATTCCACTGACTTTGGCATGTATGTTTATCCGAAAATGATCGTAGCAGACGCGCGCGACGGAATGGAGTATCCCATGTTAACGCTGGACGGCGGCGAGGATCCGGGGTACCGTGACCTGATTGCCCATGAGGTGGGACATAACTGGTTCTTTGGTATGATCGGAACAAACGAAACCTACCGTGCCGCACTGGATGAAGGTTTCACCCAGTTTCTTACCTGCTGGGCTATGGAAAAGATTGACGGCCTTTACCGGGTTCAAAACCTTCCAAAAAACAAATACGTTCAGCGGCACCGTAAACCCGATCTTATTCGCAACAGTGAGGTTTACGCCGGATACCTTTTTGACTTCGAATACCGGGATGAAGTAGTTCTGAACACCCAGTCATCCATGTTTGGAACAGCCATGCGCCACGGAGGCGGATATCGCCAGGTGTACACGAAAACCGCTACTATGCTCTATAATCTGCAGTATGTGCTCGGTGATGAACTGTTCCTGAAAGCGATGCAGAATTATTTCGATGACTGGAAAATATGCCACCCGTACTGGGAGGATTTCAAAGCTTCCGTAACACGCACTGCCGGAACAGACCTCAGCTGGTTCTTCGACCAGTGGTTTGACACGCCAAAGACCCTTGATTACGGCATTACTTCCCTTAAGAAAGGAAAAGAGAAAGGCGAATATCAGATCACTTTCGTAAGAAAAGGGGATATGCAAATGCCCATTGATTTTGCAGTAGTGCTGGACAACGACAGCCTTGTGCATTTCCATATCCCAAACACTGACTTTATCAAAGAAACCAAGGCCCTGGTACTCCCGAAATGGTACGGATGGATGAGAATTAACCCGGAATATACGGCCACCATCAAAGTGACCGGAAAAGTGAAGGATGTACTGATTGATCCCACTCATCGTTTAGCAGACATCTGGATGCTGGACAACAGCAAGAAGTTTCCACTGAGTTATATGTCAGATTCCAGAATATATAACATGCCGGACTGGAAATCGTATGAACTCCGCTCCCGGCCTGAAATATGGTACAACGGCTTCGATGGTGTAAAGGCCGGTTTGCATTTCAACGGATCCTATATGGGACGCTATCGAAAGTTTGAATCTACCATCTGGTTCAATACCCAGTTCGGTCAGATGACGTTCGACAGTACCGTACACGAGAACGATTTTGACAACATATCCTTCCGATTTCATTACAGCACCCCAACGGAAAAAATATCTAAAAACTCTTCTGCCTCCTTCACTATCCATCTCCTCGACGGGCTCAATATGTACCAGGCAGGCTTTGTAAAGAAAGATAGGAAAAATGTAAATACGTATTATGCCTCCTATAAATCGATGATCCGCTACGCTGAATCCGATCTGACCTACCTGCTGAACAAGGAATGGCTTCCAAATATGCTGAATAATACGGTTACCCTTGGTATGGAACATCCCTACGATTACACAGGAGGTAACGGAACTATTCATCTCAGTTTGCGTTCTTCCACACTCATGAGTGATTTCAATTCGGCTGCTGCTAACCTAACGGTGATGAACCGAAACAAGCTGGGGAAAAAAATCAATCTCAACACGCGGGTTGCCGTACGTTATAGTACCGGCACACAGGCCCCCGAATCGGAATTGTATCTTGCCGGCGCTTCACCGGAGGAGATGATGGACAATAAATTCACACGCTCCATCGGCTTCTTCCCTTCTGAGTGGGCCGGTTACGGTGGGGATCTGAATCATTTTCATCACGGCGGCGGACTTAACCTCAGGGGATACGCGGGGTATCTTGCTCCCGAAGAAACAGGAAACGGTGGGGTGGTTCACTCCTACCGCGGCCATTCAGGCGCTTCGGTAAACGCAGAGCTGGAATTTGACAATCTTTTCCGGGGTAAGGGCATTCCGAAATTCTTTCGCCGGAAATTGGGAAGATGGAAATTTGCCAATGCCATGCGTAATACTTTCCGGATCAACACGTATCTTTTTGGTGACGCCGGTGTGATCTCTTACTCCGCTCCCGGAGAAAACCTGATGCTCACTGACCTGCGTGCAGATGCAGGCCTTGGAATTGCTCTTACAATCAAGAAGTGGGCTTTTCTGGAAACAGTTGATCCGTTAACGATCCGGTTCGACATGCCTCTATTTCTTAATCGTATCCCTTATACAGAAACCGACTACTTCGCGTTCCGGTGGGTGCTGGGCGTGAACAGGGCTTTTTAAAACAAATACACATGAAAACCATTTCCCTGTTTCTTCTGATTCCCGTGTGGATGTTCAGTCAAACGAATGAAGAATTGTATAAACAAGGCCTTGATCACCGGAAAAACTACCGCGTCAAGGAGGGATATGATATTTTCTCCAGACTCATGAAGTCCGATTCGTCCAACAGCAATTACCTGGCATACGGAAGCTATTTCTATTCGAAAACAGGGATTGTACAGAAAACAGATGAAGAGAAGATCAAATACTACAAAAAGGCGGAATACCTTGCCAAAAAAGCCATCGCCCTGGATGAAAAGAACCCGGAAGCACATTATGCCTACGCCATGGCACTGGGTCGTATAAATGAAAATGCAAGTTCGTCTGAAAAGATCAAAAATTCAAAACTGATCCGCAAAGAAGTTGACCGTACATTGGAACTGAATCCCAAGCATGCCGGAGCCTATCATATACTGGGCCGCTGGCACAGAACGATTGCAGGTTTCAGCTCTATTGAAAAGGGAATGATCAATGCCTTTTTCGGAGGGGTTCCGCCCGGAGCAACATATGATGATGCGGCAAAAGCCTTCCAGAATGCCATTGTCCATGAACCTGATTACATTCTACATGCCTATGAACTGGGGGTAACCTATAAGGAGATGAAGAAAAAAGAATTCGCCAGGGCTATCCTCGAGAAAGCACAAAAAATGCCATTGAGGAATGAGGAGGACAAAGAAACCAAGGCAAAAGTAGACGCGCTACTCAAAGAGCTCAAATGATCCTGCCTTTTTTCGAAGGATATCCACCAATTTTTTCAGCTCCGGAACCACTCCACTGAACCACAGGACCGGAAGATACACCGCGCTGACTACAACAGATCTCAGTGCCATATCAATGTATTTATTTTCCATTTCCGGTATCAGGTAATTGACCCCAAGAGCGGCTGCCAGCGCGAACAAAACTACCGGGACAAATTTTCCCAGGGGCTGGAGACCGAAGCCTGCCCAAATGATCACATACTTCATAATATTATAAAAAGAGAAAGTAGTTGCCGTGGCGATCGCAGCGCCCGTTATACCGAATCGCGGGATCAGTACATAATTCAACACCAGTGTTAAAATCACCATTCCCAGCACCAGCAGGCTGCCGGTAATATAATACCGGGAATAGAAAATGATGGAATTATTAAGCCCGGTCATCATATTGAAAAAGGCTGATCCTGCCATGATAATTACCACCGTTTCTCCGCCGGTGTATTTTTCTCCGATCAGTTGCAACAGTGCATGGATGTTCACCACCACTCCGAGCAGCAGTAATCCTCCAATAGCGCTCAGGAGTCGCGCTGATTTGTAATAAACGCCCCGTACCAGCGTCATATCTCCATGATGCAGCGCATGTGATACTTTCGAATCAGCGATTTTTGACAAGGCATTCGAGGGAACTTCCACGATGGTGCCTATCGTAGCCGCAATCGTATACACTGCCACTTCCTCCAGCGGGATGCCACCGCTGAGATCCGAGCCAACCATTACTACATCTACCTGCCGGAGTGAACGGCTTGCCAGGGTAGCTAAAGCAATAACAAATGTAAAGTTCCTGATTTCCTTCCAGTTTTGCTTCCTCATGTAGGCCCAGTCGATTTTTCCGGAAATTCTGTCTTCCTTCCTCAGGTAAACAAAAAGGATCAGGAACTGAATCGCATACATGAACGAAAAAAGTACTATGAAGGTGTGAAAGTCGATCCAATGCAGAAAATACATTCCCAGAATCACCACCTGATATAACCGGCCAAAAATTTCATCCAGAAATGCCGGCACTGTACTTTTAAAAATGATGAATGCGTATGCGTTCATCATACTTATCAGACCCGCAAACAAGGTCATTGGGAAAATATACATGAAATACTCAACAAACAGAGGTGACTTGCTGTATCCTTCAAAGAGTTCATGCCGGAAAATAAACAACCCAGATGCAAAAAGCATGAAACTGGCAAGTATCGTCAGGAATATCAGGTTTATAAAACCGTAATTCCCCGTTTCACGGTTGCGAAACTGCGGAAAGAAACGGATCACCACGCCGTTCAGTCCCAAAGGAAATATTGTACCGAAAATGATGGAAACAGAAAACAGCATACGCGTAAGTCCAAGCTCTTCCGGCGTCAGGAATCTTGGCTGGAGGATCAGGATATTCACGAACCCCACCATCACGCCGAGGTAGGCGAAAGCGGTGTTGAATAATCCCTGTTTTTGTATAGAACTCACGTTAGTATAACGATCAGACCCGAATGATATTTTTAAAGCGGGATGAGCGGTCAGGGTGCATGAAGATCAGGTCTCCCTCATAATGGGTGGCCTCGCCCTGCATGAGCGGGTGCAGACAATCCTGCTTTGAGCCAAACACCCTGTAACCCAATTCCTGAAAAAAACCGATCATCTTTGTGCGGTTCGTTCCGGAAGTTTCAAGCTGTACCACCGGATGGAATTTGCGAAGCACGTCGGTAAGGAGGGGGATAATATGCTCCTCGTAGCCTTCCACATCACATTTAATAAAATCCAGCCGCTGAAGCGATCCGAACAGATCCATTGGGTGTTTCATCGTAGCTTTAAAAACCATTGTTTGCCCATCCTTTTCACCTTCCTTCAGAACATGCGTTAGTCCGTGCCGGAAATTCCGGTGTCCGGAAGGAATACCCATTTCGATTTCCCTGCCTGATTCCTCGCCGAGGGCGAAGGGAAGAATTTCCACATTCGTGCGGAAACCCACATTTCTCAAGAGTACCTCGCGGAACAGTGCCACAGGCTCCACCGCCCAAACCTTACCGGAGCTTCCCACACGATCAGAGAACAACACGGTATAATACCCCAGATTCGCCCCTATGTCAATCACATGATCCCCTTCCGATACCAGATGATCCACAAGATAATGATTAAAAAACGCGGGCTGCCCTTTTAGCCATCCGTGTTTCAACAGAAAGAAGAACGTTTTGCTGACCACGCGCAGGTAACGGGCGGGACCCAACAGACCATAAAGGCCGCGCTTGATCATCTGCCGCTTATGTATTTAGTTAAAATCGTTCTGTTCAGGTCCGTTCTCCCGAAATAGGACTTGAATCGTGCATCGGTACGGATATAAGAATTATCAACACTCACACAGCCGCCGGTATCTGCCAGCGCATAATCGCCCTTTTTGTTCATGAGTTCCTCCAGCAGGCGTACGATCTCTGTAACCTTAGTCTGGTTATCAAAACAAATGTTGATGATATGATTATGTACCGATTTGTCTTCGATTAGTACCTCCCCAATTTCCGCAATATCCTCAACCGACGCCAGGTGGCGGCACGCATTTGCCTGGAGAACGAAATGTCTGCCGCTCCGGATCGCATCGTATAAAAAATTAATAAGCGTATGCGGATTGTTTGTTTTCCCCACAAGTATAGGCAGTCGCAGGATCAGGAACCGCCCGGCGTGAGAACGAATATATTCTTCAATTCTTTTTTTATGCTTCACGTAGGGAGACAATGCCTGTTCCGGATCAAGTACACTGGTTGTGCTGAAATATACGAAGAGGAAAGGTTTTTGAACGCATTCTTTCACCAGATCGAATTCCCGCTCGAAAGCCGGGGTCTCCCTGAGCATGGAATTCGATACACCGGACGCAAAAATCAGCACATTTTCACTTTGGGCGTATCTGCTGAAAGCTCCGGCTAAAAGTCCACTTCCTATGATCATTTGGTCTGGATTCCCTGTAAAAGTAATACTTTTGTTCTCTCACCCTCCTATCCCATTGAAGAATAGGCTGATATATATCTTTCCCATTTCCATCTCCTTTATCAGGAATGATCGCGTTTTGCTGGAGAAGCATTTTGAAATAATACCCTTCTCCTTTCAGCCGGTGGTCAAGTTCCTGACTCCGTTTGTACTGGTTCATCAATTCTTCTTTCTGCTTTGCAATATCAGGAAAACGGATGCTTTGGTATGCTGGTTTGCCGGGTATCATAGCTACTTTCCCTCCCTTATTGGAAAGTGGTTCAAAAAGCCTGTACTGATTATTGCCGGCGGAGCGGACTGCGTTAATTTTCCCGGCATTCATTACGGTAATTTTCAAAATGCCGGGATGCGTGCATTTACACGGGCTTCTTATCGCAAAGTTTCACACATCGCACCCGTTCATGAATGGCTGATACAAAATCACTACACCTACGATCCACAGGTACCATCCGGACAAGGGTATGAATTGGTGTATCCCGGCGCCACCACAGCACATACAGTAATAAAGTTCGGGTACGACGGCGATAAATTCAAGCCCTGCGGTGAACGGCAACCCAACTCTTTTCTTACTGTTTCCCAAATGAATGCCAGTAACTTTTACCGAAAGGGCATTGATCTCTATTTCTCCATGGCACGGAAATTTCCGCACTGTACCTTTACCCTGGTGGGAAATAAAGAGGGAATGAATTATCCCGGATTACCGGAAAATGTAAAAATTCTTCCATTTGTTGAATACGATAAATTACCGGAAGTATATTCGTCTCACGAATTCTACTACCAGGTTTCCATGTGTGAAGGATTTCCGAGTGCTCCCTGCGAGGCTATGCTTTGCGGATGCATTCCTATTGTCTCGAACGTAGCCGCATTACCCGAGATTGCAGGTGATACCGGCTTTATATTAACCCACCGGGACGAGCAGGAACTGGAAAAACTTTTCCATAAAGCACTTGCATCGGATAAAATCTCTTTGAGTAAAAAGGCCCGGGAACGGATTCTGCATCTATATCCTCCATCCGAACGCCAGAAACTGATCACGCTGATAAAAGACCTTATCAGGATCTAACTCATCTTCTGGTGCATTCTTACAGTGTAATTCACCCGGGAAAGCAAAGGATACACTCCCTCTTTCCGGAAATACTCATCCACTGCCTCTCTCGCACCCTTCCAGTGTCCGTAATCGTCGAGCAGAAGAATTCCGCTTTTTGCAAGAAGGGGATACAGGTGTTTCATTTCATGCGCCGTGGACTCATACCAATCCGTATCCAGCCTGAGAAGAGAAATACCTGAAGGCCTCTGCGCCGGAATAGTATCTTCTACTTTACCCTTTACAAAGACCAGATTCTCCTCCGGATATCCTGTAGAAATCAAATTCGTTTTAACCTCCTCCATCGGACTATAGCACCATACATTCTTTTCTGCCCCTTTCTCCTGTGAATCCAGTAAAGCTCCCGCATCCGCTCCACGAAAGTCAACATCTCTGGCTGTGGGTTCCGACATGCCTTCATAGGTGTCATACAGCCAGAGTTTGCGGTGCGACTGTCCTTCCTGCAGGAGTACAAGTGCCATCATCATGGCGCTTCCTCCCTTCCATACACCGCATTCCACCATATCCCCGGGGATATTGTTCCGGCAAACATACTGTGTTGCTGAATAAAGCGCATAGAGTGCATCCGGTCTTGTATACGTCAGCGCAGTGCATTTTTTAAAAAAATTTCTGAATGCCGGTTCTGCAATGTCCGCCGGCAAACCGTCCGGATCTGACCCCTCCCGCTTCGTAAGTGTGTAACCACGCGATTCAAGGAACCTTACTATGCCCTTTTTAAATAGACTCATGATTGATTCAGCATTGATGCCTGAATAGTAATCGTAAATTCTTTATCAGGAACAGCCGGGTAAACGCGGGAGAATGACTTTACAGGGCGATTAATATAAATAGCACAAAGCGTATTGGAGACGTGGTAAATGTTGTTTCTTTTCTCTGCCGGTGCCCCATCCAGTATACCTGCAAAAACATTCCAGTCAATATGCTCATACTGAATCGCATAATCATGCCAGACGATGATTGAAGTATCATCTTTAAGCAACCTAAAAACTTTTTCAGTATCGTTCCTGACCGCTTCATACCGGTGATCACCATCTACAAAAATGAGATCGAATTTCCTGTTGAGCGAATTAAAATCGAAAGTCATTGAATTTCCCTCCACATGCTTTACATTGGGAAGATCTCTGGAAAAAAAACGCTGCACTTTCGTGAATGGTTCACCCCAGCCAATGGAATGCATTTCTTTGTCGGAAAGACTCAGGGACCAGCACTCTTTAGCCACCTCCGCTACATTTGAGATACTTTCTCCCCTCCAGGTACCGATCTCAAGGTACGCGCAGTCTCTGAATCCGGAAGCGAGTTGCTTCAACAGGGCCATATCAATGGGCAGAGAGGTGCCGTAGAGGTGGGTGAAATGATGCACCTCTTGCCGGAATCCGGGAAACAAATCAGTCAGGCTGATCTCCTTCAGCCCATTTTCCATTCCGTATCTTTTTGTTACATAGTCTTTACGGTCCGCCGAGGAGATCCCGTGGTACAAAGCCTTCAGGATCACAGACGGGCGGGTGAACAGGTACTTTAGAAATGGACCAACAAGCTTCCTTCTTTGCATAACTTACCGCAAAGATGGGAAAAAGAGAGGATATTACAGCTTCTCCAGAACCATGGCGAAGGCTTTCGCCCCGTTTCTTCTCGAGAACCGGGAAATATCATTGGACATTCGCATGCTCAGAACTCCTGACTTATATTCACTGAAATACTTCTGTACCATAGCGATCATCCCCTCTAAGTCCTTGAAATCATGAACGGATCCGGCAAGGCACTCACGGATAATCTCCGCTGAGTCACCGTCCGGATTTCCGATGCAAACAACAGGGCGCTTTGCGGCGAGGTATTCGAACAATTTACCCGGAATAATTCCGAGAACATTGGGAGTGTCATTCAGTGGAAGAAGAAGCACAGGACTTGACATCAAAAAAGGGACAATCTCTGAGTGTGGCAGGTAATCTATTCGCTCCACAAAATCCCACAGGCCCTCCCCTTTTAGTGATTCAAAAACACTGTAATCAGTTTTTCCAACCAGGCGAATCTTCAGATGATGCTTCAGCTCCGGCTCAACTTTTAACACTTCTGCAAGAGCCTTCCAGAAAACAACAGGATTCCGGTCTTTATTCAAGGCACCAATGTGATGAAACGCAAATTCCTTTTTTACTTCAGGGCATGAGACATTGAAATCCTCCTCATCATATCCATTGGCGATCACTTCAACCGATCTGTTGGATAATTTCCTGAAATCACCGGCCCAATGCCGGCTCACTGTAACGATTTTATCTGCATGCTGCAATACTTCCTGTTCTAACCGGCGGTGCCTGGCATCAGCCGCAGCACTCAGCATCAGCTGATCATAGAAATCAATATTTGTCCAGGGATCCCGGAAATCAGCGATCCAGGGAATGCCAAATTTTCTCTTTAATCCCAGGGCAATAAGGTGCATACTATGGGGTGGTCCTGTGGAGATTATTGCATCCACTTTGTTCTTTTGCAGCCAATCTGAAAGAAACTCAATAGATGGTTTTATCCAAAATCTTCTTGCGTCAGGGATGAAATAATTCCCTCTTATCCAAACGGCCAGCTTCTGCATCGGGCCCGGCTTTTTTCCTTCGGAAATGAAACCGGCACTCACTTTTTCACTTTTCTTCCGCCCTGTCATCCGTTTATAAAGGTCGTAGGGTTCCCAGGGTTTTGTTCTCAAGACCAGGGTTTCCGGTCTTACGTCCTTCTGCAGAGACAAGTCAGTTGCCGGATACTCCGCATCCTTAGATGTATAAATTACCGGATCCCATCCAAATTCAGGAAGATACTTGGAAAACTTCAGCCAGCGTTGTACGCCGGCCCCTCCTGCAGGCGGCCAGTAATAAGTAAGTATGAGAACACGTCGCATGGGAACTAATAACAGAGGAGGAACCGCCGTACCTTATGATTGATTTGCAGCGCGCTTTCTCCACGCCAGAAAGCCCACACCGCCGAACATGAGCAGCATCAGCACTGAACTAATCATCGAAATATTCTCTCCAAGGTGATACGATTCAGGTTCAAATTTCCATTCCACTTTGTGTTCCCCTTTGGGAATCATCAGGCCACGCAGAATATAATTCACACAAAAATATTCTACCGGCTTTCCATCTATGTAGGCATTCCATCCGGAGGGATAATAAATCTCCGAAAACACTGCCAATCCATCCTGTGAGGAACGGGTCTGGTAAACAAGCCGCTCCGGGTGATAAGATACCAGGCGGATTCCTGCCATACTATCCGGAGTAATCGACGCCGGCAGTGATGCTTTATATTTCTGATCAATGATTGCCGTAATCGCGGGCTGAAATTCACGCAGAGCGAGAATTTCCGAATCAGGATTTGCGACCAGCTTATATTCATCTACAAACCAGGCAGGACCCAAAAATTCGGGATTAGCAATCGCCTCCGGCTCCCCTGTTTGTCCCTGCATGATAAAATATTTCGTGTTCAACATATTGAACACCCACCGATTTCCTCTTGCCAGATGAAAGTCAATCACATCCTGATACCGCTTTAATTTAGCACCGTGATAACCCGAAAGAGAATTGTGGAAAAAACAGGTGGCAGCATCCTGATCCAGCCGGGCCATTTGATTAAAAACCCTGTAATGGCCCGTATCCTGCATAATCTGCAAATCGGCCGCGTGCGGGCGCTCGGGCCCAAAAACGTTTTCAATTTCCCCTTCCTTCATCGGCTTTTTCTTCTCAAAGGATGTCTCTCTGAAATACCGCATATTCACTGCACCCATGTCTACCAGTGTGAGGAGTGCGATACCTACACCCACGGCGTATCCTGGAATTTTTTTGCGGGAGTAAAAGAAGATCAGAGCGCCGGCGAGAATAATGAAAATAAAACTACGGCCGGCATCGCTTTTCACAATATTTTCTCTCAGCTCTTCCACGTTCGGCCAGATGCTGGTAAAATACCCCATCAGTTCCTCCGGCTTCTTATCCGGATAGTATCTGGAGTACTGCGCTACCATATCCTCCACTTCATTTTCCTTTGAAAGATCTGTAAAGGAAGAAGGCGACAGCCATACCAGCAGGGAAATACCTCCTGTTACAGCCAGTGAAATATAAAACGCCTTCATGGCATTCACGGGAACGGACGTCAGTTTCTGTCTCAGCACATCGGGTTCCTTCATCAGCCTGTCCAGTGCGAGAGCTGCTAAGATGGGTGTTACCAGTTCAGCTACCACCAGCATACTTGACACCGCCCTGAATTTGTTATATGCCGGAAAATACTCCAGAAAAAATTCAGTGAGCCCCATAAAATGACGACCCCATGCCAACATAATGCTGAGCAGTGCACCGGCTATCATAGCCCATTTCAATGCACCTTCTGTAAGGAAAATCCCAAGCACAAACAGAAAGACAACAATTGCACCCACATACACGGGACCTGAAGTGAACGAAACCGGTCCGAAATAACCTCCCATATTACCGGCAGCCTCCCTCTTTTGCTTTTCTCCCGGATCGTCTGCACCATCAATATATTTTTCCACTGCTCCTTTGTGCTCCATTTGCATTGGCACGGAAGATCCCCCCTTAAAATTCGGGATCAGCAAGGTCATCGTTTCACCTTTCCCGTAGCTCCATGCCAGTGCGTATTCTGCATCCAGACCGCCGGTATCATCCGGCTTTTTTGTTCCATCCGGGTTGATCGTAAGATCCGACTTGCCGCGAATGGTATACTTTGAGTAATCTAACGTAGTCATCAGCAAACCGGCATTGACCCCCACCGCCAGCAAAGCGGCCAGTGCCAATCCTCCGGAAGCTTTAACGAAATCCAGGATCTTTTTATCACGAACAGCTTCTATGAAATAACAAACGGCAAGTACCAATACCAAAATAAACAGGTAGTATGCCATCTGCAGGTGATTGGATTTAATTTCAAGCGCGATAAACAAAGCAGACAATGACATGCCTGCGAGTAATTTTCCACGATAGGTCATTATAACACCCGCCAGAACCGGAGCAAAATAGGCGATGGCATGCGCTTTTGAATTATGACCCGCTTCCAGAAGAATGAAGAAATAGGAAGAAAATGCAAAGGCGATACTCCCGAAAATGGCCGCATACCGGTTCACTCCCAGAACCATCATGAGAATATAAAATCCCAACATGGAAAGAAAAACATTGTAGATAGGATGTGGCAGCAATTTGGTGGTAAGCTTGTCAACATATCCCACTATATTGGAAGGAAAATCCACATGGATCTGGTAGGTAGGCATTCCCCCGAAAGCTGTTTCCGTCCACAGAATATTTTCACCTTTGTTGCGGTGTTCCATCAGCTCACGCGCCATCCCACGGTAATGGACTACATCACCCTGTACCAGATTCATTCCTTTAAAAGTTACATCCTTGAAAAAGACTGCCGCAAGAAGATAAAAGATGAGGAGGATGGCCGCGTGGGGCAGGTACTGCTTAAGGTTCAGTTCTTTCATGTGTAAATCCCTAAAAATCAGGAACAAAAATAGGAAAAATCTTAGTCTTTGATCTCCTCATAATCGATATACTCGCCTTCGCGGACATCTTTGGTCTTCTTCGGCTCCGAAGAATGAATGCGAGTCTCCCCTTCCTTATTCTCTCTGGGGGGGTGATGATGCGTATGAAAAGTAAATGTATTGGGGCGGGATGAGCTGGTATCTTTTCTAAAAATCCGGAACAGGATCCAGATCACAAGCACGGTAAAAAAAATTTCTGAGATTGTCATCGGATAACCGTTACCGTGCCCAGCCGGGCTTTCATTTTCTTCTTTCCTCCCGTACGTTGGAGGCGCCAAATATACACTCCTTCCTGAACCAGTTCACCGCTTTCCATACGTCCGTCCCATGCCTTGCTGCCCGGATCGTCGGTTTCCCAAATCACATGACCCCAGCGATCAAAAATCTGCAGCTTTTCATAAAAGCAACCTACCGGTCCTTCCACCTTCCAGGTCTCATTGAAGGCATCGCCGTTAGGGGTGAAGGCATTGGGCACATACACACTGGAAGCTTCGATCAGGTCGAAATCCACCATAGATCTTGCGGTATCCGCACAGGCAGTATAGGGATTAACAATCAGGGTCACCAGGTAAGTTCCGAAGGCCGGGTATCCGTGGACCGGGTTCTGAGTTCCGCTGGAATCTCCATCGCCGAACACCCATAACTGACTGATCACATTTCCGGATTCGTTGGTAAACAATACAGCAGATTCGCAGGGTACGCCTGCCGAAGTGAATACAGCCTGGGATGCAGTAATCACCGTAAGCGTGACGAGACCGGTATCAATACACCCGTAACTGTTGGCACCGGTAACGGTATAGGTAGTAGTTGTTGTTGGAAAGGCCATCACATTGGCCCCGGTATTCGACGAAAGTGTACTGGCAGGATTCCAAGAATAATTCTGTCCGCCTACGGCTGTGAGTGCCGTACTGTCGCCCAGGCAAAGGTTAGGATTTCCGGTTGCTGTTATTGCAGGAACGGGATTAATCACCACGGTAACAGTGCCTGTTCCCGTGCATCCGTTCATATCTGTTCCCACCACTGTATAGGTAGTAGTAACTGTGGGAGCTGCAATCACGTTTTGTCCAGTAGCGGCACTGAGGGAGGCAGCGGGTGTCCATACAAATCCGGCACCTCCTCCTCCGCTCAGGGGTACCGTAAGTCCCGGACAAATGGCCGTATCGCCCGACGCAGTGATTTGAGCCGGCGGATGAACTGTTATTGTGATGTATGCAGTATCGGTGCCGCACACATCCGTTCCTATCACCGTATACGTGGTGGTGCTGAGCGGAGTGGCTGCAACAGAAGTTCCGGTAGTGGCACTCAAACTGCTGGCCGGACTCCACACATAGCTGGCGGCACCGCTGGCGTTTAGAATGGCGGCCACATTCGGGCATACGTCAGGAGTGGTAGTGGAAACAGACACCATCGGTTGGCCGGATACTGTTACCACTATGGAATCGGTATCACTGCCGCACACATTGTTCACGATCACCCAGTAAGTGCCTCCTGTACTAACGGTAACGGACGCCGTAGTTGCACCCGTACTCCACTGGTAAGTAGAATTGCAGACATTTCCTGCGGATATATTAAAGGGAGTAAGGGGACAAGGTGCAATGGTATCATTCCCAATATTTATAAAATTACCCACCTGCTGGGTCATACTGAAGGGTACAAAGTTGGGAAGCCCCGAGCGGCAGGTTGTTCCCCCGTTGAGAGCAAATCCATTCGCCACATAATTACATCCCACTCCTACCGTATTCGGATTGTTAATTACATCCAGGTTAGACGCGCCGTTATTGGCCACGTAAAGGCGGCCATCGGGAGCCGACTGGATCATTCCGTACAGATACACATTCCATCCCGGAAGGGTGGCCAGCTGAGTAGTTGTTTGTGTGGGAAGATCAATCTGCACAACAAAATTGCCGGTCCAGACAGTTGAGAAATACAATTCATCATCATTGGGTGAGAAATCTATTCCGTAAACCGTATTGCTGTAAAGGCTTGCAAGAGGCAACAGGTTTACCATATTGGTTACCTGACCTGTTGTGCTGTTAAAATCAAATAGTTCAAACAGTGGCCCAAATGTATTTGCCACTGCCAGTTTCTGACCATTATGGGATGCTTTGATGGGACCTATCATATGGTTATTGGCATGAAAACCGCCCACATTCGAAGTAACAGCAGGGCCCAGTCCGGAAGAGGAGAGCAGAAAAGTTTTGAAAGCGTTGGAATTCAACTCATGCGTAATAATCCAGATGTCAGTTCCGTTTGAATGAAGAACGGCCGTTATCTTTTCACCGCAAGGCTGGTGAACAAGAATGTTTTTTTGTGCTATAACAACATCTCCGCTTCCTCCGTTAAGGCACATATCCACCACAGTATAGCGAAGATCACCTGTGCCGGAATGATCTGCCACGTGGAAAATGTAATACTTCGAACAGTCCAGCGGTTTCTTAACGATCAGGACCTGGGTAGAAGAGGATCCGCCCAAAAGTCCGTTCCCGTTTGGCATCACGGCATTCGTTGCATCCCAAACGGTTGTACCATCAGTATAGAAAAGAAGATTCCCCTGGTTATCACAAACACTTGCTGTTGCTTCCAGCACATTATTCATGGATGATGTTATCGGTACAGGATTTCCTCCATTAAAATCCATTCCGGCCATATCGCCGAACACCCACACATTGTTCTGCTGTCCGTACAGAACCGAAGAAATAAGGAACACCGCTATCGCTATTCGACGTAACATTTTGAAATCCAACCTTTAAAGTTACAAAATCGGTTCAGGTGCGCCAAAAGAGCCTTACAAATCACAGATTTTCAGGAGGTTGTCTTTTATAAGACGGATGAATGAACCGAAAGGTTGCGTAAGGTGAAAACCGGCAGGCTATTAAAAAATTACTTTTTACCGGTAAGAAACAGAAAGACCGCTCCAAAAAAAATACCGCTTCCTCCAATGATCATCAGTAAGGTTGCGGCGGGCCAATGCATCAGTTTAAAAACCAGGCCTGCCCCTAATCCCAGCAATCCGATGAACATTACTTTCTTGTAAAGACCCGAAGACGGGGGGGTATTTGGTTTGTCTACTAACATGCTCTATCTCATCAACTTTACGATCGCATTTTTTTCAAATCTTCAGATGGCCGCATTAATGATACGACAAATTATCTGCTCAGATATAAATTCCTTTCCCCATAAACCTTCTGGAAAAATTCATCGTTGAGGTCATCGATAAAATAGATAGCCTCACCGGTAGATTTCATCTCCGGTCCCAGCTCTTTGTTCACATCCTGGAATTTATCAAAGCTGAAAACCGGCACCTTGATGGCGTAACCGTGCTTTTTGGGATTAAATTTAAAGTCACTCAGCTTTTTAGCTCCCAGCATGAGCTTCGTGGCATAATTCACATAAGGCTCATCGTATGCTTTGGCGATAAAGGGAACTGTTCGGGAGGCACGCGGATTCGCTTCAATCACATAGACCACTTCATCTTTGACTGCAAACTGAATATTGATCAGTCCTTTCACCTGCATAGCCCGGGCAATTTTTTGTGTGTAATCTTCTATTTGCTTAATCACTTTCGCACTCAGATCAAAAGGGGGTAAAACTGCATTGGAATCTCCGCTGTGTATGCCAGCCGGCTCGATGTGCTCCATGATTCCGATGATGTATGAATTGTCGCCATCGCAGATGGCATCCGCCTCTGCTTCAATTGCTTTTTCAAGGAAATGATCCAGGAGTACCTTATTGCCGGGGATATCGCGCAGAAGGTTCACCACATGCTGTTCCAGCTCCTGTTCGTTGATAACGATCTTCATGCTTTGTCCTCCCAACACATAGCTTGGTCGCACAAGCAGTGGAAATCCCAGTTCCCTCGATAAGCTCACCGCCTGATCCGCATCTTCGATTACTCCGAACTTAGGGTAAGGTATTTCAAGGTCACGCAACAGAGAGGAAAAGCTCCCACGGTCCTCGGCGAGGTCCAGAGATTTGAAACTGGTTCCAATGATTTTGATCCCGTATTTGTCCAGCTTTTCGGCCAGTTTCAAGGCCGTTTGTCCGCCGAGTTGAACAATCACACCTTCCGGTTTCTCATGCTGAATGATGTCGTAAATGTGTTCCCAGAAAACCGGTTCAAAGTAAAGTTTGTCCGCAATATCGAAATCAGTAGAAACCGTCTCCGGATTGCAGTTGATCATGATAGTTTCATAGCCGCATTCTTTAGCCGCCAGCACCCCGTGCACACACGAATAATCGAACTCAATGCCTTGCCCGATTCTGTTGGGTCCTGATCCGAGTACAACAACCTTTTTTTTCGAAGAGGCAACGGACTCGTTTTCGTCCTCAAAAGTGGAATAGTAGTAAGGAGTACGCGCTTCGAACTCTGCCGCGCAGGTATCCACCAGTTTATAAACACGGTTGATCTCCATCTCCTTTCTGCGCTTGTGCACCTGACTTTCAAGGCAACGAAGCAAATGCGCGATCTGCCGGTCGGCATATCCTTTCTTCTTTGCCTCCAGCATTAGCTGTCTGGGAATATTCTCCAGATTATGCTTTTCGATTTCTCTCTCCAGCATTACCAATTCCTCTATCTGATTAAGGAACCAGGGATCTATTTTGGTCAGTTTATGAATCGTTTTCTGGGAGATACCGATTTTAAATGCATCATAAATGTGGAACAGTCTGTTCCAGCTTGGGTTGGCCAGGCTCTCCAGAACAGCCTCTTGCTTTGCGCTCTCCTTTCCATCTGCACCAAGACCGTTTCGTTTAATCTCCAGGCTCTGGCAAGCCTTCTGCAGGGCCTCCTGGAAGCTCCGCCCGATCCCCATTGCTTCACCGACGGACTTCATTTGCAATCCGAGGTGCCGGTCAGCTCCTTTGAACTTATCAAAATTCCAGCGCGGGACTTTCACAATTACATAATCCAGCGTTGGTTCGAAAAACGCGGAAGTAGATCCGGTAATCTGGTTCTTCAACTCGTCCAGATTATATCCAATCGCCAGTTTTGCCGAGATCTTCGCGATGGGATAACCGGTAGCCTTTGATGCCAGGGCAGAAGAACGCGATACCCGCGGATTGATTTCAATAACAATTATTTCATCCTCATTTTGTGGATTGACCGAAAACTGAATATTGCAGCCCCCGGCGAAGTGCCCAATTCCATTCATGCACCGGATGGCGAGATCACGCATTTTCTGGTAACACGTATCGCTAAGAGTCATCGCCGGCGCAACGGTTACACTGTCACCCGTGTGAATCCCCATGGGATCAAAATTCTCGATGGAACAAATAATAATCACATTACCCAGGTTATCCCTCAGCAGTTCCAGCTCATACTCTTTCCATCCCATTACACTTTGCTCCACAAGCACCTCGTGGATGGGAGATGCATGCAGCCCCCGCGTTAGCGCGGCATCAAAATCTTCCTTCCTGTTTACAAAACCCCCACCTGTTCCACCCAGCGTAAAACTGGGCCGAATCACCAGAGGGAAACCGATCTCCTGGGCAATCTCTTTGCCTTCCAGAAAAGAAGATGCAGTACGCCCCTTGCAAACACCCGCGCCAAGTTCCAGCATCCGCAGACGAAATTTTTCCCTGTCCTCCGTTGTATGAATAGCATCCGTATTCACTCCCACCATTTTCACTCCGTATTTCTTCCACACACCTGCCTTTTCGCAGTCGATGGCCAGATTCAGTGCCGTTTGCCCTCCCATGGTAGGAAGCACTGCGTCGATCCTATGCTTCTCCAGGATCTCAATAATTGATTTCCGTGTGAGTGGTTTGAGATAAATATTATCCGCCGTGACTTTATCTGTCATGATAGTGGCCGGATTGGAGTTGATGAGGGTCACCTCAATGCCCTCTTCCTTCAATGAACGGGCGGCCTGACTTCCCGAATAATCAAATTCGCAAGCCTGGCCGATAATAATAGGACCTGACCCGATAATCAGGACGGAGTTGATGGATGTATCCTTTGGCATAGGTAAAGGGCCCTTCCGGCAGAACGCCGGATTTCCGGACCGCCCGAAATTACCTAAAATCAGCCCCGGGAAAAGAGAAGTTTTTTAACAAGATGTACACCATTCTCATTGCGTGGGAACGCAGGATTATCTACTTTTAGCCAAATACAAAACTCATGAAAAACACTCTTTTTGCTCTAGCCATTGGCAGTCTTTCGCTCTTCACTACCTCCTGCGGAGGTGACAACACTACCCCAGACACTCCGGTCGCTGACTCGGTTGCTACCGGGGATCAGGATCTTCCTGCCGGAGATGATCACGGTAAACGTTATGGGTTGAAAAGCGGAATGGTCGAATATGAATTCAGCGGAAATTACAAAGGGAAGGAAACGCTTTACTTTGAAGACTGGGGCTGGGAGGAAATGAAAGTCAATGAGTCAGAAATGAGCATAATGGGCATCACCCAAAAAATGCACTCCTTCTCAATGATCGACGAAGAGTGGATCTACAACTATGATAACATCAGCAAACAAGGCACCCGCATGAAAAACAACCTGCTGGATGAACTCACCGAGGAACAGCGCAAGGACCTTGCAGAAGTGGGGATGAAGATGATGAAACAGATGGGTGGAGAAAAGGTTGGGAAAGAAGACGTGCTCGGGAAGGAATGTGAAGTGTGGGAAATAAAGAATCTGGGAAGCAAAGTTTGGGTGTGGAATAACATTGTATTAAAAACCACTATGAAAATGGCGGGTGTGGAATACGCCAGTACGGCTGTAAAAATTGAAGAGAACGCGGATGTATCTGATAATATTCGCTTTCCGGATGGTGTAGATCGTGAAACATTCAAGGAAATGACTAACCCCCTGAAGGAAATCAAAAAGTAAACGGCATCTGATGCAAAAAAAAGAAAGCCATTCGCCGCAACGAATGGCTTTCTTTTTATGATTTATGTTTAACGCTTATGCTTAGGCTCGCTGGAAACAGTAAGTTTTTTCCGGCCTTTTTTCCTGCGGCTGGCCAACACACGCCGGCCATTGGCAGTAGACATACGCTTTCGGAAACCATGCTTGTTGGTTCTCTTTCTCCTTGAGGGTTGGAATGTGCGTTTCATTGAATCTGATCTTTAAATAATTACCCCTTATTAAGGCCTGCAAAGATAGAAAGGATTCACGAACCTGCAAGAATGGGGGTAGAAGACAGAATAATCACTGATACATTGATTTTCAGACCTTTACGAACAACCGGGATGACCTTTATTATCCGGTTCATGTCCATTTTTTCAAGCGCTGAGTGTAAATCTCCTGCCAATTCCCGGCCGGGTTCAGACAAGATCACGGTAGACTGCGGCAACACAGAACGGAGCAAGTGGAAGAATGAAGGAAAAAAACGACGTTCATACGCCACATCGCTTGCCAGGATCACATCCGCTACCGGCAGTTCCTCCTGCCGCATCCAGTCTGCTGGCTGAAATACCGCATCGCCAAGGTTATTCCGCTCCCAGTTTACCCGGGCAAAGAGCAAAGGCTCCGGAAGAAGATCTGAAAAGATAACTTTCCGTGCACCCAGCTTGCCCGCCACTATTCCAGGCAACCCCAGTCCGCATCCGATCTCGAGAACTTTCTTTCCATTAACGATGGTTGGATTTGCCTGAAGCACCTCCGATAATGCGATCGCAGAATGCCAGAGTTCCGCCCAATAAGGAATTTCCCGCTCTTCTCCCCGAACTGTCACAAAATTGTCAAGGATAGCATCCGGATCGCTCGGGATAAGCATATTCAGCTTATGCTTACCGGCCTTTATCTCCTCCGCAACAACATCGTACCCGTTCAGCCTTTCCATTTCACAAATATACCACACATTAAAACGATACCTTTGTCTGCTCATGGCCAAAAAGGACCGCTGGTCGGAACAGGAACGTATGCCGAAGGCTCGCGTTACGGGTGCCAATCTGAAAAAGGCATTCCGGATCTGGAAGTATTTTCTTCCGTACCGCTGGAAATATTTTCTGGGACTTTTTTTTCTATTACTCACCAGTGCCACGGCACTTCTGTTTCCTAAGCTGCTGGGTAAACTGGTAGAATCCGGCACCCTCCGCGATCTGGAAGCCATCAACAATGCCGCAGGTTTACTATTTCTGCTGTTGGTAGCTCAATCCGTTTTTTCCTTCTTCCGGGTTTATCTTTTCGTGCAGGTGGTTGAAAATTCTCTGGCCGATTTACGAACAGAACTATATTCCCACCTGGTGAGACTGCCGATGGCTTTTTTTTCACAGCAGCGTGTAGGAGAACTGAATTCGAGAATTTCTTCAGATGTATCCTCGCTTACAGAAACCTTTACCACGTCCATTGCCGAATTTATCCGGCAAATCATTCTTATTGCCGGAGGTGTGATCTTTCTGGCTTTCATTTCACTTAAGCTCACGCTTATCATGTTGTCCGTTGTTCCGGTAGTGGCCCTGCTGGCGATTTTCTTCGGACGGATCATTCGCCGGATCTCCCGCCAGACCCAGGACCGCCTTGCAGAAAGCAACACGATCGTGGAGGAAACCCTTCAGGGAATTGCAAGCGTAAAAGCTTTTACAAACGAGCTCTTCGAAATCAGACGGTACCGCGAAAGCATGTTTGAAGTGGTAAATAATGCAATGAAAGGAGCTGTGGCGCGTGGTCTTTTTGCATCCTTCATTATTTTGTGCTTGTTCGGCGCCATTGTGGTAGTTATCTGGGCGGCAATGCAGGAAGTGCAGGCCGGGCTTGACATACATAAGGTTTTTGAATTTATCCTCTATTCTGTTTTTATCGGTGCATCTATTGGCGGTATAGCTGAACTGTATGCATCCATACAACGGGCGATCGGAGCCACAGAAAGGATATTTGAGATTCTGGACGAAAAAGCAGAAGGAGACGATACCAGCAACGAGAGAACAGAATCAAAGATAAAAGGGGAAGTGATCTTTGAACACGTTGCGTTTGCTTATCCTTCGAGAAAAGAAGTTCCGGTATTAAAAGATATTTCAATGACAGCTCATCTGGGGGCAACCATTGCTATTGTAGGACCCAGCGGATCAGGAAAATCGACCCTGGTTCAGTTACTGATGCGCTTTTATAAGCCGGACGGAGGGCGCATTCTTATTGATGGTAAAAATTCGCTTGATTACGATCTGTACACGCTGAGGGGCAACATGGCTGTTGTTCCACAAGATGTGTTGCTGTTCGGGGGAACTATTCGAGAAAATATATCTTACGGAAAGCCAAAGGCAAGTGATGAAGAGATCCGGCAAGCCGCCATCAAAGCCAATGCGCTGGAATTCATCGAGAGTTTTCCGGATAAATTTAAAACGGTTGTAGGAGAGCGGGGTATTAAGTTATCTGGAGGGCAAAGGCAGCGCATCGCTATCGCCCGGGCCGTACTACGCGATCCGGGCATTCTCATTCTGGATGAGGCTACCTCCTCCCTGGACTCTGAATCCGAACGGCTTGTACAAGAGGCCCTGGACAAACTCATGGAGGGAAGAACCTCCTTTGTGATTGCCCACCGGCTTTCCACAATCCGTAAGGCGGATCTCATTCTGGTACTCGACAAAGGTGTGATCCGTGAAAGCGGAACACATGAGGAACTGATGAAACTGGAAAACGGCTTGTACCGCAGTCTGAGTTCACTTCAGTTTGATGTCTGAGTCTCTCCTCAGCCGGCAGCAGTAGCGTTACAGCCACCCTGTACCGGAGTCTGCCTGAAAACTTTAAGCACTTATTCACAATGGCCGGTCCGGCATTATTTATTTAACCGCGGCTCTCTATTTTCGCTGCAAATTTTTCAGGGATCATGCGTATAAAAAAAGTACTTGTCGCCAACCGCGGCGAGATTGCTATCCGGGTATTCCGCGCCTGCTTTGAGCTGGGACTTAAAACGGTTGCCATCTACACCTATGAGGATCGTTATTCCCAGCACCGTTACAAGGCAGATGAAGCTTACCAGCTGGGAAAGGATGAGGAAGCCATCAAACCCTATCTGGCCATAGAAGATATTATCCATCTGGCAAAAGAAAAAGGAGTTGATGCAATACATCCCGGTTATGGTTTTCTTTCTGAAAACGCGGAATTTGTGCGCCGGTGCGTGGAGAACGGGATAATTTTTATTGGGCCGGATGCAGGAGTCATGCAGGCACTGGGCGATAAAATTTCCGCGAAGAAAATTGCGAAGGAAATTGGTATACCCGTGATTGAAAGTTCCGTCAAAGACCTCCATACACTTGCTGAAGCCCAAAAGGAAGCATCACGCATCGGGTATCCGTTGATGCTGAAGGCCGCCGCCGGTGGCGGAGGGCGCGGCATGCGCCTTCTTCGCAAACCGGAAGATCTGGAAAATGCATTCGGGGAAGCGCAACGAGAGGCCCTGAACGCTTTCGGGGATCAAACAGTCTTCCTTGAAAAATTCGTTGAAAACCCCAAACATGTTGAAGTACAGGTTGTAGCGGATAACCATGGGAATATGGTACACCTTTACGAACGGGATTGTTCCGTTCAGCGGCGATATCAGAAAGTAGTAGAGGTGGCTCCATCCTTTGGTTTGCCGGATAAAGCCAGGGCCGAAATGCATGAATTTGCTTTACGGATTTGCCGCGCCGTAAATTATAATAACGTGGGTACCGTTGAGTTCCTTCTTGACGGGTCTGACCGGATCTATTTTATAGAGGTGAATCCCCGGATTCAGGTGGAACACACCGTTACTGAAATGGTAACCGGAATTGATCTCATTAAAACGCAAATTTTTGTAGCAGGCGGATACCGGCTTAGTGACAAGCAGATTAAGATCAGCTCACAGGATGCTATTCACACAAACGGATATGCCGTACAGTGCAGGGTAACTACAGAAGATCCGGAGAATGATTTTAAGCCGGACTACGGAACTGTTATCACGTACCGCAGCCCGGGAGGATTTGGTATCCGTTTGGATGCAGGAAGTGTATATCAGGGTGCTGTGATCTCTCCGTTCTTTGATTCCATGCTGGTGAAGATATCCGCCTGGTCAAGAACACTCGACGGGGCATGCAGGAAAATGCACCGGGCGCTGCAGGAGTTCCGCATTCGCGGTGTTAAGACCAATATACCATTCCTCGAGAACCTCATCAATCATAAAGTATTTCACGACGGAAAAGCCACAGTCGGCTTCATTGAGGAATACCGGAATGAATTGTTTGTATTCCAGAAAAGGATGGACCGCGCCACCCGCCTGGTTCGTTTCCTGGGAGATGTGATTGTAAACGGAAACCCGGATGTAAAAGGGGCAGTAAAGGAAAAGAAATTTCCCAAACCGGTTATTCCCGCTTTTGACCATTACGCCTCTTATACAGATGGAACCAAGCAGCTCCTGACCCGTCTCGGACCAGAAAAATTTGCTGAGTGGCTCAAAAAGGAAGAAAAGATCCACTTCACGGACACCACCATGCGCGATGCGCACCAATCGCTTCTTGCGACGCGAATGCGGACCTATGATATGCTCCGTGTTGCAGAAAGCTTCTCCAGAAATCATCCTCAGGTCTTCTCCATGGAAGTTTGGGGAGGCGCCACCTTTGACGTGTGCATGCGTTTTCTTCATGAGAATCCCTGGCGCAGACTACAAGAACTCCGGAAAGCCGTACCGAACATACTTCTGCAGATGCTTCTTCGTGGTTCGAATGCTGTAGGCTATACATCCTACCCTGATAATCTTGTAGAAAAATTCGTAGCCAAATCCTCCGAATACGGTATTGATGTTTTCCGCATTTTCGATTCACTCAACTGGCTGAAAGCAATGGAACCATCCATTAAAGCTGTGAGAACACACACCGGTGGCATTGCAGAAGTGGCCATGTGCTACACCGGAGATATCCTTGATCCATCCCGGACAAAATATTCGCTGGATTATTATTTACGCCTGGCAAAAGATATCGAGAACTCCGGAGCACATATACTCGCAATCAAAGACATGGCCGGACTGCTTAAACCTTACGCAGCCTATGAACTTGTAACAGCACTCAAGAGTACTGTGAATATCCCCATCCATCTCCACACACACGATACCTCATCTCTGCAGTCCGCAACGTATATGAAGGCGATAGAAGCAGGGGTAGACGTGGTGGATGTAGCCCTGGGAGGGCTTTCGGGTCTTACTTCGCAGCCTAATTTCAATTCAGTGGTGGAGATGATGAATTTTCATAAAAGGGAAAATCGCTTTGATATGGCATCACTGAATCAGTTTTCTAATTATTGGGAAGACGTACGAGCATACTACTATCCATTTGAGTCCGGACTCAAGGCAGGAACAGCGGAAGTATTTTATCATGAAATGCCGGGCGGGCAATACTCCAATCTGGTTCAGCAGGCAGAAGCTCTGGGAGTGGGAAGTAAATTTGAGGAAATAAAGAAAACCTATCATGATGTGAACCTGCTGTTTGGCGACATTGTAAAGGTAACCCCTAGCTCAAAAGTGGTCGGAGACATGACTCTTTATATGATCTCTAACGGACTAACTGCAAAGGATATACAGGATAGGGGTGACACATTGTCCTTTCCGGAGTCCGTACAGGGATTTTTCATGGGAAATATCGGGCAACCGCCCGGAGGATTTCCTGAAAAATTGCAACAACAGGTATTAAAAGATAAGAAACCGATCGAAGGAAAAGCAGATCCGGTAGACATTGATAAAGAATTCAGTGAGTTCCGGCAGAAATTTAAAGCCGGAGAACTAGGACGGCCGCTCGACATTACAGATTTTCTCTCCTATAAAATGTATCCAAAAGTATTTGAAAACACCTTCCGGATCTGGTCTGAGTATGGCTTTGTTTCGCGCATTCCTACCCGGAACTTCTTCTACGGAATGGAATTGAATGAAGAAACAATTATTGAATTTGCTCCCGGGAAATCTATCATTGTACGGTTATTGTCCGTAGGGCCGGCTAAGGAAAACGGCATGCGTACTATATTTTTCAAGGTAAACGGACAAACCCGGAATATCGAGGTGACCGATCGGTCATTGAACATAAAAAAGGAGGAGCACCTTAAAGCGGAAGCCGGTAACCTGAAACAGATCGGGGCACCGCTTCAGGGAATGCTTTCAAAAGTATTCGTAAAAAAGGGTCAAAAGGTAAAAAGAAACCAACCGTTGTTTGTTATCGAAGCAATGAAAATGGAAACAACCGTTACGGCCACTGCCGAGTCTGAAATCAAGGACACTTTCCTGAAGGAGGGTGCTCGTGTTAACGCAGATGATCTTGTTGTGCAGTTGAATTAGTGGTGCAACGGATCTACAATTTTACCCCGATGACCAGCACGTCATCCACCTGTTCGTGCTCCTTCCCAATCCACTCGCTGAAGGCCGCTTCCAGACCTGCAATCTGCTCCGGCATACTTTTCCCGGAAACGGCCAACAAGAGTTCCTTAAACTTTGTATAAAGAAACTTCTTTCCCCTCGGGCCTCCGAACTGATCAGGGAATCCGTCGGAAAACAGATAAAACTGATCTCCCTGCTCATAAGTCAGTTCCTGATTTCGGAACGGTTTCAGTTCATGCCCGTAGATACCGATTGGTTGCTTATCCGACTTAAATTCCTGCAGCTTTCCGTCACGGATAAAGTAAAGGGGATTGTTCGCTCCTGCAAATGACAGTTTTCTTTTTCTTTCATCAATGCATGCCAGCATCATGTCCATCCCATCCTTGCTCTCACTGTCTGCCCCACCCTGTTTCAAGGCATTGATCAGCTTATCCCTTAAAGCATTCAAAATTTCTCCCGGCTCTGCTTCAGGATTTTCATTGATCACCTCGTTTAGCAAAGAGGTTCCGATAATACTCATGAACGCTCCCGGTACTCCGTGACCTGTACAATCGCAGGCAGCGATGTAGATACGGCTTTGCTGACGACTAAACCAATAGAAATCTCCGCTTACCACATCTCTTGGCTTGAACATAATAAAATACTCCGGCAGTGCCGCCCGCATCTCATTTTCCAGAGGAAGAATTGCCTCCTGTATCCTTTTTGCATAATTAATACTATCCTTGATATCCTTAAACGCAACAGATAGCTGCTCATTCGCAGATTTAAGCTGCACGGTTCGCTGTGTTACACGTTCTTCCAGTATCTTTTTTTCTGCCTCCAGCCGCCGCGTACGCCAGCGAATGAACATGATCACAGCTGAGAGCGAGATAATAGCAAGGAGAGTATAAAACCACCAGGTCTTATAAAAAGGAGGGGTAATGATAAACGTAAAGGCGGTTTCGTCCAGCGACCAGAATCCATCACTATTCTGGGCCTTCACATGAAAGGTATACTCCCCCGGCTGAATATTGGTATATACCGCCTCCGTTTTTGTACTGAGCGGGGACCATCCCGCCTCTGAGCCCTCGAGGTAATAAGTATATTGAACATTATCTGTTGTTAAAGCCTGGAAATTAAAGGTAAGGTGATTCTTGTCGTAAGATAATTCCGGCCGCTCAGGAAATCCTGTGCTTTCGCTTATCTCAATTCCTAATTTCTCCCACTGTACAGGCTCATAAAATAACTTTATCCCGGTCAAAACCACCAACGGCGGCTTATCATTGATATAGTCAAATTCAGGATTGTAACGGATAAGGCCGTTGGTTGTTCCGAACCAAAGCTTCCGGCTCTTGTCGAGCATAAATGTATTGGGATTGATCTCCGTACTCTTCATCCCATCGTTCTCCGAAAAATATTTTATGCTATTAACCGAAAGATCCTCCCCCAAAGAAATTCTGTTCACACCTTTATCTGTTCCCACCCATATCCTGTCCTTCTCATCTACGATCAGCGTATAGATGACATCGGAACACAATCCCTCCCGTGTGGATAGTGAGCGAAAGGACTTCCCGTTATAAATGGCAATTCCTTTATTTGCAGTCCCAACGATAATGTTCCCTTTTTTATCCTCACAAATCGTATACACCGTATTGTCGGGCAAACCTTCTGCTTCTGTAAATACCGTGCATTTCTTACCATCATATTTCACCAGACCTCCCTGATAGGTGCCGATCCAGAGATTATTCTTCGAATCCTTTATCACGGTATAGGTTTCCTCTACAGGCAGACCATTACGCGAATCAAGAAATTCAAACTTGCCATTCGTATAATGCATAACTCCCGTGCCATAAAGGGAAATCCACACACCTCCCATTCCGTCTGAGATCAGCCCTGAAACAGTTTTCAGGCTTTTCCCGTCGCCCACCTGGTCATAGGTTCGGTCCACAACGTATCTGGAACCCGATTTTTTCAGAACATATAATGAAGGCGTGGAAGATTCCAGTCCCACCCACAGCTCGCCGTTAGGTGCCTCATACAATGCAAGAATAATAGATTGAGTGAGGTCCGGTATGTAATCAACTTTCTGAATAATATCATTCGTCATGATGTTGAGTCCGCCCCCGCTTGTACCGATAAATGTAACCCCGCTCGCATTTTGAAAGAGGGCTGTCACCTTTGGGTTCGAAAGGCCTTCCTTGTCAGAAAAAGCGATAAAGGCTTCATTTTTGAAAAGTCCCACGCCGTTGGAAGTTCCCATCCAGACATTTCCTTCGTAATCCGTATTGATGGCATAAACCGAATTCGCGGGTAGTCCATTTGTTTCGTTATAGATTTTATAACGACCATTAAAATATTTAACCAGCCCATGCTCCGAAGCGATCCAGATATTTCCTCTTTCGTCCTCGGCAATCATTGAAATCAGATCGTTACCAATCTCAGGAATTATCGCTGTTTTGATTTCCCCGTGCTCCATGTACTGGGGCATAGAACCGGCGGTTCCTATCCAGAGTTTACCCCTTTTATCAGAGAAAAGGGAGATCACGGTATTGTGCATCAGGCCGTCTTTCTGATCATAGACCTGAAAATTCTTGTGGTCGTATCGGATAAGTCCCCGCTTCCGTGTTCCGAACCAAAGCATCCCCTGCTGATCTTCCACAACAGCGAATAAGGTATCCGTCGGGATTCCGTGGCTCTCCTTCGTATAATTTACAAATGCGGTGCCGTTAAATGAAAATATTCCGCCACCCCGCGTAGCCATCCATATCACACCATTACGGTCGCAGATAATATTATAGACGCTGGTATTAGTTAATCCGTCCTTCTCTCCGTAAGATGCGAACTTCTCCCCGTCGAACCGGGAAATACCTGAGCCGTAGCAGGCCGCCCAGATATTACCCTTATTATCTTCGGTCAGATAGGTTACATCGTTTCCTGCCAACCCATTCTTTATGGTATAATTCTGAAACGTACGACCATCGAACCGGCTGATCCCTCCTTGCGTAGCAAACCAAACATATCCTCTTGAATCCGTTAGGATGTGGTTTACGACTGAATTGGCAAGCCCATGTTTGGGACTGTACAATTTAATATTATACTGTTGCGCCAACGCCGGAAGCGACAGCAACAACATGGCGAAAAGAAAACGGCGAATGTGAATGTTGGTCCTAAAAAGCATTTACCCCTGAATCGCTCATGTGATTCAGGGGTAAATTTACGGCTTAAATTGGTTTTCTAACTATTGGATTACCAGCTTCTTATGAACGGTTGCGTCGCCGGAGCGAACGGTTATATTATACAATCCATGGGCAAACCGGCGGAAATCATAGGTCATAGTCAAGGTGCCGGCCTCCAACTTATTGCTAAAAATTAACTGCCCAACGCTGTTAAACACCTCAATCTGCAGATCCGGCAGCGACTGGCTCAGCTGCAGGTTCACCCAACCATCGCTCGGGTTTGGCACAAGAGCAATGCTGTTGAGCAACAGGTATTCCAGAATAGCATTCGGATTATAGGGCAGATTTTTGATATTCGACTTCGTGTTATTGATTGCTGCCAGCGGAGAAACATTCGGATTGTTTCTCTGGCTTGGGTTACAAACCACACCCCATTCTACGCCGAGCACATATCGAACAGTGGTGATGGTGTTGGGCGGGAAGTTATCTGTATACACATAATTGGCTCCGGGAACAGAGTCATATAATTGCAATGCACCGGTGCCGGTTGTATCGCGGTAAATATAGTATTGCAGAACAGTTGCACCCTCGTAAGGTACCCAGTTGAGGTTGATTACTCCTCCAACTCCGATGTTTGCCTGAAGGAATATTGTCCGGTGATGACCGCCAATCTCACTTTCATTTCCGCACGCATCAATGGCCGCAATCTTGTAACGATAGTTGGTTGAATTGGGGTCTGCGGGCGGAGCGAGATACACCGAGTCCTTGTACACGCTGTAATCGGCGTATGCGACTGAACCAATATGCACAAAACTGCTTGAAATTTCGCGGTAGATACGGAAGGAGTCAATCTGCGTGGAAACCGGCTTATCCCATGCCACCTGGTTGTAATTTGACAGGGAATCTACCGTAGCCAGGCAGATGTATGCCGGCTGTACGGTATCAATCACAATAGCATGCATAGAGGTCTGACCGGTACCGCATCCGTTGGTTGGTGTAACGGTTATGCTGCCGGGAGATGCGCCTGTCTGGAAATCAACAGTTATACTATTGGTGTTGTTTCCGCTGACAATCGTTGCACCCGAAGGCAAGGTCCAGGAATAACCCGTAGCGTTTGCTACCGGGGGTATTGTATACACAACACCTGTTTGCATAGGACAAATCTGAATGGAGCTGTCGCCTACAATCGTTCCTGCCGCGTCCGGAAGCGGGTTGACGGTAAGTGCAAATGAATCTACTGAAAGTCCGTTGCCGCAGGCATTGGTACCTTGTACGGTAATGTATCCACTCACAGCCAGCACGGAGAAATCTACCGTGATGGCGTTCGTATTATTACCGGAAACAATCGAAGCACCGCCCGGCAGAGTCCAGTTATATCCTGTAGCATAATTAATATTTGGTACTGAATAGACTACCGCTGTTAGTCCCTGACACACGGTATCCGGACCCGTAATCGTGCCTGCAGTATCAGGCAAAGGATTCACCGTAACGGCCAAACTCGAAACCGTTCCTGAACCACAGGCATTGGTTCCATTTACCATGATGGTACCCGAACTGGCAGTTGGAGAAACACTCACAACGATCGCATTGGTATTGTTCCCATTGATAATAGTAAACCCGGCAGGCAGTACCCAGTTATACCCTGTGGCATTCGTAATGGATGAAACAAAATATATTTCACTATTATCTCCGGCGCATACCGTTGCACTTCCCACAACTGAGGTCGCCGCAACAGGAAGTGGGTTCACGGTGATGCCCAGTTGCGCACCTGTTCCGTTTCCGCATCCGTTCACTCCGTTCACTCCCACGTTACCTGAAGAAGATCCCGGTGCGAAGTGTACCACAATCGCGTTGGTGTTATTACCTGAAAGGATAACAGCTCCGGAAGGAACAGTCCAGTTATACGAGGAAGTATTCCCTAAAATCGTTATGGAATACGAAGCAGTGTCACCTTCACATACAGTTGCAGGGCCCGTTATGACTCCTGCCGCATCGGGAAGCGGATTCACGGTAAGCACATATCCATTAGCTGAGGAACCCGATCCACAAGCATTAGTGCCCACCACATCTACTGTTCCCGAAACGGCGTTTGCCGCAAAACTGACGGTGATATTCGGTGTGTTGTTTCCGGCAGTGATGGTTGCACCCGTGGGAAGTGTCCAGTTATAACCTGTGGAATTGTTAATAGGTGGCACAGAAAAGTTCACTCCCGTCTGACCAGCGCAAACGCTGGAAGGGCCTGTGATCACGCCGGTATTGGCAGGAAGCGGATTAACGGTAATCAATTGGAATCCTGTAGGACCATTACCGCAGGAATTACTTCCGATAACCGTAATGTTTCCACTGGTGGTAGATGTTCCGAAATTCACAACAATATTCGAGGTGCCCTGTCCGGACACGATGATAGCACCGGCTGGAACAGTCCAGGTAGTTGTAGTGGCATTTGAGATAGGTGAAACGGAATAGTTAACACTGGTTTGTCCTGCACACACGGTGGTGGAACCGCTGATTGCGCCCGGTGTTCCCGGTATGGCAGTGATGGTAATATATCCTGCACGTACTTCCAGGTCGGTGGCGAGCGTATTATCGGTCACCTGCAGAGATACCTGGTAGGTACCAGGAGCTGTGTAGGCGATGCTGGGAGGGTTCTGACCGTTAAACGAGGAAGGAGAACCACCGGTAAAGGTCCATTGCCATTGTGTGATAGTTGTTGACTGTGCTGTGGAAAGATCCGTGAACGTTACATTGGCTGTACTGCCACAGAAATTGGTCTGGTTGGCGGTAAAATCCGCGTTGAGCGGACAATTCACTCTCTTCACCGTAATAAAATCATCACTGTTCGGACAAGGAGAATTCGCAATCCTCCAGCGGAATACAGCCGTATCACCCAGATTTGTGAAATTATTTACGGATGTATTGTAAAGTGATGGATTAGAAATTGTAATTGCCGGATTGTTCGTTGAAATTCTGGTCCAGGTTCCTGCCCCTGAAGTTGGATTGTTTCCTGCCAGGGTGGTTGCGTTGGTACAGATCTGCTGATCAGGTCCTGCGGTAGAAACAGTTGGCGGTGCATTAACAGTTACAGTGAAGGTATCAACAAACAGGTTATTGTTGTTGGCATTGTCATTCACCGTTACAATGATAAGTGCCGAACCATATTGGTTTGTGGCAGGAGTATAGGAAAGCGAACCGGTAGTGTTCGGGCTGGTATAAGTAACGGAAATGTTTCCGTTAGGCACCAGTGTCTGATTATTGGAAACGGCCGTGATCGTGATGGTTTGTACAATCGCGGGATCTCCGTCATCCACTCCACTGAAATTAACCGTCTGCAAGCCTGCGTTCTGGCAAATAGCAGACTGGTTTGCAATGGGATTCATTGTAGGGGGATAATTATCCGTGGTGAAGGATGCGCAATAGACTCCGGTTTGCAGGTAGTTTGCCTTGCAATCTGCTCCGTCATCGTTATATTCATAAACACAAATCGTGTACGCTGTATTGGAAGTAAGCCCTGTAATATTCACCGAGGCCATATTGCTATTGAGTACAACATAATTTCCTCCTCCAAGGTCGTCACCGGAACCGTAAGCCGGATTGGGTACAAACCCGACCCCGTCGTTAGGCGCAACAACTGATACGCTGGACTGCCGGATCACCATTAAGCGCTTGGAGCCGTTTCCGGGATTGGATACGGTGAAAGTAACACCGGTTTGAGACAAGTTAGTGAAAGTGCCTCCACTGGAAGCCTGAGTGGGTTCAGAAGCCAGCGGATCACCATTATTGTTATATAATCCAATAAAGGTGGAACCATTTCCAACGATCACATCCGCTTTGCCGTCGCAACCGATGTCGTTGGCCGCCAGGTACATTGAGTTAGTGCCGGTAGTTGTTACGTCCTGCCTCGCCGCAAATGTAAAGTTGCCTGTTTGTTCAAACACCGAGAAAGAAGTGGAAGCAGAATATCCGACAATAACATCCGGACGGTTGTCACCGTCCAAATCACCGAAAATGGCTTTACTTGGTGTACCGGACAAAGTTGTCAGATTGTATGCCGTAAAGAGTCCGCTGGTGATATTTCCGCTGGTATTGTTATTATCGTAAATCCGCACCGCGTTGGTTGTCTGAGCGATCAATGCATCAGGTTTCCCGTCGTTATCGCAATCGGTCCAGGTGATGGAACTTCCGTTTCCGGTAGTTGCAACCGTTACCGCCGCTGCGAAGGTGATATTCCCAACTGTTGAGGTGCTACGCATGCAGACAAAGCTGGATGCAGCATTGTTCACTGCCGAAAGATCCACTTTTCCATCTCCGTCTATATCCGCGGTGGCTACATGCCGGGGGGAAGAGAAGCCGGAGTAATCCACCCGGTCTCCGAACATAAAATACCCGGGAGAAGAGGTATTCCCGAATATGGACACCTGGCTTCCGGAAGCATACCCCACCACAAGATCAGGGCGGCCATCGTTATCGAAATCACCAATAGCAACACTTGTTGGATTATTAGGCAGTGTTGGTAAATTCAAGCGTGTTGTGATGGAAATATTACCGGTGGTGGAAGAATTTCTGAAGATCGCTATTTCGTTGGAAGTACTATTCACACACAAAACATCCAGCTTGCCATCTCCGTCTATATCACCTGTTGTGATAAACATAGGTCCATGTCCATTAGTAAATGGTCCCACCCACTGGGTTTGCTGGGCAGCAAAAGAAAGAGCGTTATTGGTGCTGGTATTTCTGCGGTATCCAATGAAGTCGGACGTACCATCCATAGCCCATAAAAGATCTGATTTCCCATCCTTATCCAGATCCACGGTATGCACACCACTCGTGGCATATGTTGTGGTGTTCGTTACATTTTCCGAAAAATCTCCTCCAGCAATAACTCCGTTACACGCATCAGACACAATAAAGCTATTTCTGGAATAACCGGTCATCATATTGACGGTTACCGAAACCGGTGAAATCTGGTTGGAAGTAACCGGAACCAGCGCTGTAATAGTAGTGGCAGTGGATGAAAGAACGGTTGCTTTTTCCACCCCGAAATACACCTCATTACTCGTAGGTGTGGCACTGAAGTTTGTTCCTGTGAGTGTAACCACCGTTCCAACAGGACCATTCACCGGAGAAATGCCGGTGATTGTTGGAACAGGTGCTGTGGTCGTCTGCACGTCGCCTGTTAAATAGGTTGCAGTGAGGTAATTGTTATTTGTTCCGTTGTACTCAAACACCGAAATATTATACCATGTACCCGGGGCAAGGTTTGTGATATTAACGGAGTTGCCTGATCCGTTGTAAACAACATAATAAGATGCAACCGAACTGCCGCTTTGAAAGGAGGAATTCCCAGTGTAGCCGATAAAGTCGATCGGTTCGTCCATTCCGCTTCCCGAATAAACCCACCCTGAGGCAGAAAGAAACCCGGATGCAGCGGTGCTGACCGAATTGGTAAGAACGCCATTCAGAGCAGTACCCACGCTGGAAGAATTACGGCAGGTAGTGGTGGCCGTATATCCGTCATCCAGATGCCAGAGTCCAGCCAGGTATGCATACGCCGTATTGAGTGAAATTTTCTGATACGACCGTAAGGTGCTTGCGCTAAGTGCCGTGCTCCAAATCCGTACTTCATCAATGATTCCCTGGAAGTAATTACCCTGCGGCGTTGTGCCGGTAGACGCTTCGCATCCAATGAACAGGTTATTTGTATATGTATATGTAATAGTATAATACGCACCCGCATCATTCATTCCACGCTGAGCACCATCAACATACAGTTTGGTGTAACGACCATCGAAGGTAAACGCAAAATGATGGCTTCCTGCAGAAAGCATAGAGATGTCAGCAGCAACAACTACTAAACCGTTCGATGTAGTGACATAGGCATACACATACGTTGATGAAAAATATAAGGTATATCCGCCATTCTCCAGTGTGCTTACCGCACCCCATCCAGCAGCTGGATTCGACCAATTGATTCTGGCCACATGACATTCTACAGACAGCTGCCCGGTAGGGCGGGTGCTGGCATGATAGGGTATGCTCACATAATCATTTGTTCCATCAAAATAAACTGCAGTGCGGTGACGGACAGGTTTGGCAAGAACAACACGACTCGATCCGGTTCCGTTGATCCATGATGCGTTAATTGAATTTGTGGACGGTGTCAGGACTAATCCGCTACCGATATTTGGAAGTGTGCCTACAGTAGTGGCATTGCCGGTGAGGGAGCTGCTGGTCAGGTAATTCGTTGTATTATTAAAATTTCCCGCTCCCCCGTTAAATTCCCATACCGTTACTGCGTAAGTAGTATTAGGAGTAAGACCTGAAATACGTACGGCATTTCCTGAGCCATTATAAACAACATAGGTGCCGGTAGAAACCGTTTGCCCGCTACCATAGGTAGTACTCGCTGTGTAGATTGTCCGGTCGGTTGGCGCATCCGTGTTGGTTGTTCCCGCTTTGATCGTGACCAGTGAGTAGGTACCACCGCCACTGGTGGGCTTTTCCCAGTTTACAGTGAATGCGCTCTCAGCGTAATCATTGATATACATGAAGCTGGAAATACTGGTGGGTTGCTGGGCCATGGTTGTAAAATTTCCATAGGCGGAACCGTAATAATTATTTGCCCCATTGAGCCCATTATACGTTGTAACAAAGAAGGTATAATCTGTGGAATAATTCATACACGAAGCGGTTACGCTGGTACCCGCAAGTTCCTTCACAACGTAAGGATACGGACTGGTGGTACCCAGGGAACTTCCCGAACCAAAGCAGGAGCTAGAGGAGTAATCATTTCCATCCACCGGAAAACCGGTGTACGAAGTAGATTGACGCAATGCACCCAGATGATAGGTTCCGTTCCCTGCTGTCCAGGAAAGTGTGGTGCCGGAGGCATCGTAACCGCTCACGGTAACACCAGCGGGACCAAGTGTTGGGGAGGTAGCAAGGGTATAATGCGGGCCATACTCGTACGTGGATGTGAGGTAGTACTCGAAGCCAAGCCAATCATCATTATATTCATAGATATAAACGGAATAGTATGTAGCGGAAGTTAAGCCTAAAACAGTAACGCCGGTTCCTGTCCCATCATAAACAACATAATTCGAATTACCCAGATTACTTCCTGACCCGAAGGTTGTACTTGCACCATAGTTATTTCCGTTCGCTGGGAAGGAAGTGAGGTTTGCAGCCGGCTTTACCACTACCAAACAATACTCTCCATTACCACGTGTCCAGGTAAAAGAAAGAGAATTCAGACCGATAGACGTGAAGGTTAGGTTGCTGGCCGCAAGGGTGGGGGCCTGTGATTTCATCCGTGTGGAGCCCACCAACACGATAGCCAGAAACAATGCAGAACGGAGATAAAATTTTGTCATTTTGATCAATTTAGAGGTCTAAGATAGCGCAATTTTCATTAGAAAATTAACCCTCGCGCTACCTCATATTAAGCTGAATATGAAACCATTATACAAGTTTCTTTGGGATCTCTCTCCCGGTCCCAGAGTGGGCATTACTTCTGAAATACACATCCGGGGTCTTCTTTATTATTTATCCTCCCTAAAGCCCTGTGGTCATTTTACACAAGGTATCTATCTGAATTACAAGTATTTGATTGCAATAGCAATTCAAATTCATTTAATTCCGTTCATTAACTCCGACATTGAAATATTCTCTGATTTGCTCTGAACAAACTCATGACAATCAAAAAAAGCGAAGGCAGGACGAAATGATTGCGGTCCGGTGGTTAGCTGCGCATGCGCGGTCTGAAAAATTGCGCGTCGTGCGGAATTACTTTTTGACGAGGCAGATTGATTAAGAATCTCAAGGAACCACCGTTCATAGTCAGAGGCCGCTGAATGCGAAGAGAGGAGTGCAGACAGTGGCTTCCTTTCCCTTTTTACCACATCCCAGTGCCCCAGTTCGTGATGAGCGATGAGTCGAAGGAATTGAATATAAAGATGAAATTCAGGATGCGAATTCTTTCCATCCTTTGGGAACATGTTGATTACCCGCATCGCTTCGCGAAAGGAGCCTGCGGTAATGAGATAGGAAGCGAGGTAAAAAATAAGATTGATCACCTGATAATGTAACGTGGCACTCCCCTGCTCCATCAGCGACAGTGCCCTTTTTATGATATCATCCTTCAGCAGCGATTGATACAGATCCCGGAATTTTTCAAACTCTCTCAGGGCATACCATCCGGCCATTCTCACTTCCGACAGAATCATCCGGTACCGGAGGTAGCGGTATTCTGACCTCCTGATGGCGTCGTTGGATTCTACAAGCCCTTCCAGATCCGCTGCGAGGCTCTCGAAATCCGGCTTATTTCCAAGATTGGACGCAATGGAGATCTGCTCCGTCAGATTTCCCAGATAGCGCTCAAGATGTTCATCCACCTGATGGGGCTCTGCGCAAAACAATCTTCTGCGGCTGTCCGATGCAACATACGCTTTCTGCGGTTCGCCGGTGAGTGAAAACCAAACCGATCGGATCCACCAAAGAAGTGCCATTTGTTCAAAGGAGACCTCTGTCCTCTGTACATCGCTCCATTCACGGACAAATCCTTCCCATTGCTTTAACCATGCTTTATCAAATCGGGCACTATGGCTTCCCTTCTTCCTCATCTGAAAGTAGAACGCAATCCGGGCTGGATGAATCTTATATCCTTTGTCCAGCTTTTCCATAATCTTCCCGCATTCGGCAACCTTATCGGTCAGGTTCTGAAATGATGTCAGGTCGGGTCTAACAAAAGATGGGAAATTAAGAAGCACTTCCCGCGTGATTTCAAGCTGGAGTTCCGGCAAATCATATTCCTTCGCCAACGCCAGGGCCTTTTCCAGCAAGTGATATGCCTTTTCGTTGAATCCCCTCTCTGCCAGCAATTCATAATGCCTGTATAGCTTAGAAATACGTGATCGGACAGTTCGCCCGGAATGATATCCGGCCAGGGCATCCATCAATTCAGAAAAAAGATAGTTCTTATAGAATGCGAACCGGTTGACGGGAATAACCGGCAGTACCTTTTTTTTAGCCAGATCTTCGCGGTATTCACTCATCTTATCCACTACCTTAAAAAGCCGGAGGTACGCGACATTCTTTCCGGACAGCGCTGTAGCCCTTCGTACGAAATAAGCCTTCTCACTTTGGGTGAGAGACCGTATCAGTCTGAAAAGATCGTCTGTTGGTTTCATAAAAAAAGGGACGAACCGGTCGTCCCCTTCAACTCAGTCTAACATTCTCAGTGGATAATCAGCTTCTTAACTTCTACAGAATTCATTACCTGTACCTTTACAAAATAGATCCCCGGAGAAAGCCAGCTTAAATCTACCTTTTTCACTTTTTCAACACTGAGGTTCCAGCTAAACTCCATGATCCTTGAACCAACCGTACCGAATATTGTAATAGTTCCATCTCCGGAATTTAAACCACAATAAACAGAAAGATCGCCGGTGGAAGGATTCGGATAAAGAACCAATCCTCCGAGCGATGGACCTTCATTCATGCCGTATGTGGGATTATTAAACGTGTTCTTGATATTTGATTTGGTATTATTAATTGCTGCCATCACATAAGCACTCTGATCTACCCGTACCTGAGGATTGCAGGCATTGATCACTGCATCCACGCGGTATGCGTAGGTACCTGCCGGAGGATTCACATCTGTATAGGAGGTCAGGTTGGAAGGAACGGTAGTCAGGTAAGACCAAATCTGAGTATTCGCGTTATATCGGAAAATGTCATAGGAAGAGAACTCTCTTCCCTCGTAATGATCCCAGATAAGATTATATACGTTTCCGATCCCCTGGTTCACGTTCAGGTGTATCGTTTTGTGTTCATTACTCCATAAAGCTTCCTGATTGCAATCATTTACAGCAGCAATTTTATATCTCCATGAACGCACATCCGCATCAGAAACCGGATCAGTCCACAAACTCAGGCTGTCATAATCCACAAATCCTACGAGATAATATAATCCGCTTTGCGAACTCTCTTTATAAATATTGTATCCGGAAATATCAGTGGCATTCATATCCTTCTCCCAAACCACCTGGTTCGTCCCGGTTAATGTATCCACCGTAACCATACATAGAGACTGAGTAGCAGGGGCATCCTTCGTAATCTGATACATCCCGATTCCCTGACATCCGTTACTTCCGGTGACCACCACGCTATACATACCCAAGCCTACGTTCAGCAAGTCCTGGGTTGTAGCACCGTTGCTCCAGAGATAGGTGAATGGAGTGGTACCATTAAGTACGCGTATATATACGGAACTGAGATTATTCAAACATCCAGTGCCGGTAATTGAATCCAGGACAACATCCGGGCCGTTGGTTTCATTGATAATGGCCGCTGCCTGGTAAATGCACCCGTTATTGTCAACAACTGTAACTGTATATATTCCTGAGGCAAGAAAATTCACCGAAGGAGTATTGGCGCTGGTAGACCAAACATAATTATAGGGGCCAGTTGAACCATTCACATTCGCAATCGCAACACCGTTATTCATATTACAATCGGCATCGCTCGTAACAACTGTCACAATAACTTCCGGTGGCTGAGATACATCAATACTGCGGGCAGCCACACATCCGTTCACATCCGTAACAATTACTTCATGAGGACCTGCCACAAGATTATTCACATCCTGAGTATTAGCACCATTTGACCATTGATACGTGAACGGCGCATTTCCACCAATCAGGTTAATGTCGATGGCGCCGTTTGATCCCCCAAAACATGTCACATCCAAAACTGTATTCACCAGAAGCGTGGGTGCCTGCAGGTCGCTGACCGTAGCTATTGCAAAATTTGAACAACCGTTCACATCCGTGATATTCACAACGTAGATCCCTGAAGAAAGGCTATCAGCAAGGAAGGTGGTATTACCGTTGGACCATTCGTACAGGTAAGGACTCTGGCCTCCGTTTGCAATCGCGATGGCCGTTCCGTTGTTTTGTCCGCAACCGGAACTCACCGAATTGGTTGTAATGTCTATGTATGAAGGAGGAATAATAATGGACTCTTCAGTCTCATCTGAATACCCGCATCCATTGATCACTTTCATTTTTACCGTATATGTTCCGGCATTCTGGTACGCATGGGAAACAGGCACCAGCGTATTGTTTGTAACAAGAGTTCCGGAACCATCGCCAAAATCCCATATATAGGTTGATCCGCCGACGGCATAAAAATCAACCGGTTTTCCCTGACATTTAGGAGTGGTATTGTCAAAGAAAAAATCCGATTCCGGCTGATGCGCATTAGTGATATTATAGTCCGTTGAATCGGTAAATGAAAGTCCACAGCTATTTGTGTATGTCATTTTTGCTGAATGCGTGCCGGTTGTTGTAAACACGTGCTTTGCATAGAGGTATGTAGTGTTGTTTACCCGGATTGATTGTGTTGCCGTGTAAGGAGTAACATTGTCAATCAGCCATGTTACAACGGATGAATCCCCGGCCGGTCCAAACACCAAAAGCACTGTATCTCCGGGACAGGCATTGTTCTCCGGGACCACCATCATCCCATACTCATTTGGATTAGGCTGAATTCCTGAGGTGCTTACATAAATATTGAACGTTGCGGAAGCGGTTTGTCCGCAGCCGTTTGTGGCCGTTAGTGTAACCGTGTAAGTTCCCGGCAGGGCATACTGATGAGAGCCTTCTCGCGTATTTGAATAGTTTCCATCCCCAAAATCCCAGGAGTACATTTGCGGGTCATCGCCATTGCCAACTATATACATCAGCCCTTCACCCTGACAAACGGAGTCCATAATCCAGATATTTCCCGGAATAATAGCGGGCATACTCGTAACAATATTCAGCGTATCTGACGTAGTGATCGTTGACCCGCATGAATTAGCAACAGTAAGTGTCACCGTGTAAGTTCCCGGGTTAGAATAACTGTGAGAAGGAGTAGCGTTAGTAGAAGTAGTCTGGTCGCCAAAATCCCAGAAATACGTTGGGTAATGACGGTCCGCAAAAAAATCAATGCTTTGACCGACGCAAGATGGCGAAAAGTGAATGTTTATGTACGGAACCTGGGAAAACGTTGCGTTCGTAACGATCTTCACCGTATCGTAAAGAGTACGCGAGTCACCGCATCCATTCACTAAGGTGACCGAAACCGGATACATTCCCGGCAAAACATAAGTATGCTCATCATCGGTAGTACTGTAATTTCCATCTCCGAAATCAATATAGAATGAGGTAAATGTTTTGGTAATATAAAAATGCACAACATCCCCCGGGCAAGCGGAATCTTCCTCAACGCTGAAATAATTGGTACTAAAAGGAATCGTATTGTTTCCAATATTCACCACTCCTATGCTGGTGTCAATGCCACAGTTGGAATTCACAATTGCCATTACATTAAAATTTCCCTGACTTTGATATGTATGCTCCGTAGACATATGTGAACCATACAACGTGTTGTCGCCATCGCCATAGTACCAATCAATATCATTGACCATCAAATTCCCGGTCTGTCCCAGCTGAAGGCTGGCCACATCTCCCAGGCATAAACTATCCGGGTCAATAGTCAGCAGTGGAAGGACCCCCTGAGAATTAATGTAAACCACTGCTGAACCCAGGTAGTTGCTGTTCATCCAGGCTTGCATGTTCACCCAATGTACTCCAGGTTGTGCGTACACGTGGGATGGGTTCTGAAGATTCGATGTAGGTGATCCGTCGCCGAAATCCCAATACCATTGATTTGCCCCGGGTCCGGAGTAAGAAAAATTCACTGAAAAGGGGTAACATCCCTGTGTGCTGCTCGCATTTATACTTACTTGTGCCCGTACATGAGAAAGGATAAAAAGAAATGCAAAAATCAGAAGAGCTCTTTTCATAGATTACGTTTTATGCCTGACCCGTAGGTCCGCCGAAGTTCATAGGTATTGGACCGGAGAATTCCGCCTCACGGATCTGACCATGAGCGGATTCATACTTAGTAATATTGTCTTTCAGAGCACGCAGAAGGCGTTTGGCATGCTGCGGCGTAAGTAATATTCTGCTTTTTACTTTCGCCTTTGGTACGCCCGGCATCATTTTTATGAAATCAATAACGAACTCAGCCGGGCTATGAGTGATAATAGCAAGGTTGGAATATGTTCCTTCCGCAACCTCCTCGGACAGCTCTATATTCAGCTGGTTGGCATTTTGGTTTTGATTTTGCTCTTCCATAGTAATAAGTGTGGAGTTAAAGGTATTACAATTCAGGTCAATTAAAAAGCCCCGGAGATTACCCGGGGCTTTGACTATTCATTGAAAGGTTAGGCCTCTTCCTCGATTTCTGCTTCTTTCTTCGCAGCCATGAGGCGCTCGTACTCCTCTTTCGAACCAACGATGAACTTCTCGTATTCTCTCAGCCCCGTTCCAGCAGGAATCAGGTGTCCGACAATTACGTTCTCCTTCAAGCCACTGAGGTCGTCGATCTTTCCGCTCACCGCGGCCTCGTTGAGCACCTTGGTGGTTTCCTGGAAGGATGCCGCAGAGATCCAGCTGTTGGTCTGGAGTGAAGCGCGGGTGATACCCTGAAGAATCTGGTTAGCAGTAGCAGGACGGGCATCGCGCGCATCCACTGCCTTTTTATCTTTCCTCTTCAGAGTAGAATTTTCATCACGCATTCTGCGGGAGGAAATAATCATACCCGCTTTTAACTCCTCAGAATCGCCGCCGTCGAGAACTACTTTCATTCCATAGATACGGTCGTTCTCATCCATGAAGTCTGCTTTATTCACCAATTGCTTCTCGAGCAACATGGTATCGCCGGGATCATGAATCTCCACCTTTCTCATCATCTGACGTACGATCACTTCAAAATGCTTGTCGTTGATTTTTACGCCCTGCAAGCGATAGACTTCCTGAATCTCATTTACAAGGTATTCCTGCACTGCAGTAGGTCCTTTGATTCCAAGAATATCCCCTGGAGAAATGGCGCCGTCGGACAATTGTTCGCCAGCCTTGATAAAGTCGTTCTCCTGAACAAGAATATGCTTTGATAGCGGAACCAGGTAACGGCGCTGTTCGCCGGTTTTTGACTCTACCACTACTTCCCTGTTACCGCGCTTAATCTTTCCGAATGTAACCACACCGTCAATCTCCGAAACCACCGCAGGATTACTGGGGTTTCTTGCTTCGAAGAGTTCAGTTACACGCGGCAGACCTCCGGTGATATCACCGGTTTTGCCAGTAGAGCGCGGAATCTTCACCAGAATGGTTCCACCCTCAATTTTATCGTCGCTGTTCACCACGATATGAGCACCCACGGGAATGTTATAGGTTTTCACCTGGTCCTTTCCCGAAACTACCCTGATCGCAGGATTCTTTGTCTTATCCTTCGACTCAATAATTACTTTTTCGCGGAATCCCGTTTGTTCGTCTGACTCCTCGCGGAATGTTATTCCCTCTTCCACATTTTCGAATTCCACCTTTCCGGCAAACTCAGAAATGATTACCGCATTGTATGGATCCCAGTCGCAAATCAGGGAACCTTTCTTCACGCTTACACCGGGCTGGATATACAGCTGGGCACCGTAGGGAATATTTCCGGTGGTAAGAACCGCCTTCGTATTCGGATCAATAATCCTCATTTCGGAAGAACGACCGAGAACCACTTTTACCTTTCCGCCGTCGGTATTTTTGCGGTCCACCGTACGGAGTTCATCAATTTCCAGGATACCATCGTACTTGGCTTCGATTTTGGACGCAGCGGCAATATTTGATGCAGTACCTCCAACGTGGAAAGTACGCAGTGTAAGCTGCGTTCCGGGTTCCCCGATAGACTGAGCTGCAATAACGCCTACCGCCTCTCCCTTCTGCACCATGTGTCCGGATGCCAGGTTACGTCCATAACATTTCGCGCACACACCCATCCGCGATTCACACGTAAGCACGGAACGTATCTCCACATTTTCGATGGGAGATTCGGAAATTTCCTTGGCATATTCCTCTGTAATGGACATTCCGGACTCGATGATAATCTTTCCGGAGATCGGATGTATCACATCGTGAACGGAAGTACGTCCGAGGATTCGGTCGTACAACGATTCCACTATTTCATCATTGTTTTTAAGTGCGGAGGCGAGAATACCACGTAGTGTTCCGCAGTCTTCACTTGTGATGATCACATCCTGCGCTACATCCACAAGGCGGCGGGTCAGGTAACCGGCGTCTGCTGTTTTAAGAGCAGTATCGGCCAACCCTTTACGTGCACCGTGGGTAGAGATGAAGTACTCAAGAATTGAAAGACCTTCCCGGAAATTGGAGATGATCGGGTTTTCAATAATTTCTCCTCCGGAAGCACCGGCTTTCGACGGCTTCGCCATCAGTCCGCGCATTCCACTGAGCTGCTTAATCTGTTCTTTAGAACCCCGTGCTCCGGAATCCAGCATCATATAAACCGGATTGAATCCCTGCCGGTCGTTACTGAGGGTATCGAGTACCTGCTTTGTAACGCGGGAGTTAGTATGCGTCCAAATATCGATAATCTGATTGTAACGTTCATTGTTGGTAATGAATCCCATGTTATAGTTATTCATCACTTCATCCACCTGCTGATAGGCCTGAGAGATCAGATCCTCTTTAGCGCCCGGAGTAACGATATCAGCCAGGTTGAAGGAAAGACCTCCGCGGAAGGCAGTGCGGAATCCGAGATCCTTGATATTATCAAGGAAATGGGAAGTAACCTCCATGTTTGTCTTCTTCATGATTGCGCCGATGATATCGCGCAACGATTTCTTTGTCAGAAGTTCATTGATATACCCAACCGTCTTCGGTACTACCTGGTTGAAAAGCACCCGACCCACCGTGGTCTCAATTACTTTGGTTACAAGTTTATCTTCTGCCTCCTCAAAGTTATTGATCTTCACTTTGATGATCGCATGAAGATCCACCTGCTTTTCATTGTAGGCAATAATCACTTCCTCGGCGGAATAGAAAATACGGCCCTCACCCTTCACAACATGACTTTGTTCGGATTGGCGTGCCTTCGTAAGATAATAGAGTCCAAGCACCATGTCCTGTGATGGAACGGTAATAGGCGCTCCATTGGCAGGATTCAGGATATTATGCGAAGCAAGCATAAGGAGTTTTGCTTCCAGGATGGCGGCATTACCCAGCGGAACGTGAACGGCCATCTGGTCACCATCGAAGTCCGCATTAAATGCTGTACAAACCAGTGGGTGAAGCTGGATCGCTTTTCCTTCGATCAGTTTCGGCTGGAATGCCTGAATTCCCAGGCGGTGCAATGTGGGAGCGCGGTTCAGCAGAACCGGATGTCCTTTCAATACATTTTCAAGAATATCCCACACCACCGGTTCTTTGCGGTCAACAATCTTCTTTGCGGATTTGACCGTCTTCACAATTCCCCTCTCAATAAGTTTGCGGATGATAAACGGCTTGAATAATTCTGCGGCCATTTCTTTGGGAAGACCGCACTCATGCAGTTTCATTTCAGGACCTACAACAATTACGGAACGGGCGGAATAGTCTACACGTTTTCCAAGCAGGTTCTGGCGAAAGCGTCCCTGTTTCCCTTTCAGGGAATCAGAAAGCGATTTCAGTGCCCTGTTTGCTTCCGTTTTAACCGCATTGGATTTGCGGGAATTATCGAACAGTGAGTCTACCGACTCCTGAAGCATTCTTTTTTCATTGCGGAGAATCACATCCGGCGCTTTAATTTCAATCAGGCGCTTCAGTCGGTTGTTTCGTATGATTACACGGCGATAAAGATCGTTCAGATCCGAAGTGGCAAAACGTCCGCCATCCAACGGAACCAATGGCCGGAGTTCCGGCGGAATCACCGGAACCACTTTAATGATCATCCACTCCGGACGATTTTCCACATGGGTGTTTGCATTACGGAAGCCCTCCACCACTTGCAGGCGCTTGAGGGCTTCGTTTTTACGCTGCTGTGAGGTTTCAGTACTTGCTTTGTGACGCAATTCGTAGGAAAGTTCATCCAGCTTGGCGCGAGAGAGAAGCATCTCCAGGGCTTCAGCGCCCATCTTTGCGATAAATTTATTCGGATCCTCATCGTCCAGATACTGGTTCTCCTTGGGCAATGTCTCCAGAAGATTCAGGTATTCCTCTTCGGTTAGGAAATCCATTGTCTTTAATCCATCCGCACCCTTGATTCCCGGATTAATCACCACATATCTTTCATAGTAAATAATCATGTCAAGCTTCTTGGTAGGAAGACCTAACAGGTATCCGATTTTGTTGGGAAGTGAACGGAAATACCAGATGTGGGCTACAGGAACCACAAGATTAATGTGTCCCATGCGTTCCCGGCGAACCTTCTTTTCGGTTACCTCTACTCCGCAACGATCACAGACAATTCCCTTGTAACGGATACGCTTATACTTACCGCAGTGACATTCCCAGTCTTTCACGGGTCCGAAAATTCGCTCACAAAACAACCCGTCACGCTCCGGTTTATAGGTCCGGTAGTTGATGGTCTCAGGTTTTAGCACTTCCCCGCTGGATCTTTCCAGAATATGTTCAGGTGACGCAAGACTGATTACGATCTTGGAGAAATTGCTTTTCAGTTTTTGATCTCTTTTCAGAGCCATGTCCTGTTTTATTTAAAGGATGAGTATTATTTCTTTATGCTTAGTCCATATTCACATTCAATCCGAGTCCTCTCAATTCATGCAGAAGTACATTGAACGATTCGGGAATTCCGGGAGTCGGGAGGTTTTCGCCTTTGACAATACTTTCGTACGCCTTAGCCCTTCCCACCACATCATCTGACTTCACAGTGAGAATCTCCTGGAGGATGTTAGCCGCACCGAATGCTTCGAGCGCCCACACTTCCATTTCTCCGAAACGCTGTCCGCCGAACTGTGCTTTTCCGCCCAGTGGCTGCTGTGTGATCAGTGAGTAGGGGCCGATGGAACGGGCATGCATTTTATCGTCCACCATGTGACCCAACTTCATCATATAGATAATTCCCACCGTGGCCGGCTGATCGAAACGCTCACCGGTTCCGCCGTCGTAGAGGTAAGTTTGTCCGAATCGCGGCACCCCTGCTTCGTCCGTATGCTTATTGATCTCATCAACGGTCGCTCCGTCGAAGATCGGCGTAGCGAATTTCATTCCAAGCTTCTGTCCCGCCCAGCCAAGCACTGTTTCATAGATCTGACCAAGATTCATACGGGAAGGTACACCCAGCGGATTAAGTACAATATCCACCGGAGTTCCGTCGGCGAGGAACGGCATATCTTCATCACGAACGATCCGGGCCACAATACCCTTGTTTCCGTGACGACCAGCCATTTTGTCTCCCACCTTCAGCTTACGTTTTTTGGCGATATAAACCTTTGCCAGCTGAACAATACCGGCAGGCAATTCATCTCCAACGGTGGCCGCAAATTTCTTGCGCTTGTATACACCGTATATGTCGTTGTACTTGATATTAAAATTATGCAGGAGAACTTTGATCTGATCATTTACGTCCTTATCCGTGGTCCACTTAGTTGGATTAATGATCTGGTAATCCAATTTCTCCAACAGCTTTTGTGTGAACTTTGTTCCTTTCGGTATCACCTCTTCTCTCAGGTTATTAAACACACCCTGACAGGTTTTGCCGTTAACGAGCGAGAATAGCTTGGTAACCAGTGAATCCTTCACATCTGAAGAAGTCTCATTAAACTCCTTGTCAAGCTTTTCAAGGATGATTTTCTCATCGGCCTTCGCCTTTTTATCCTTAATTGCGCGGGCAAACAGTTTCTTGTCGATAACCACGCCGCGGATAGAAGGGGGTACTTTCAGGGACGCATCTTTTACATCACCTGCCTTATCGCCGAAAATGGCGCGAAGAAGTTTTTCTTCCGGAGAAGGATCGGTTTCTCCTTTGGGAGTGATTTTTCCAATCAGGATATCTCCTTCCTTCACTTCCGCTCCCACGCGGATCATTCCGTTCTCGTCTAGGTCCTTCGTTGCATCTTCGCTCACGTTAGGAATATCTGCCGTAAGTTCCTCCATTCCGCGCTTGGTTTCGCGTACTTCAAGCACATACTCGTCGATGTGAATGGAAGTGAAGATATCATCTCTTACCACCCGCTCCGAGATCACGATTGCATCCTCGAAATTATATCCCTTCCATGGCATGAATGCCACTTTAAGATTTCGTCCAAGTGCGAGCTCTCCGGACTGTGTGGCATAGCCTTCACAAAGAACCTGACCCTCTTTCACCTTCTCCCCTTTCTTCACGATGGGCTTCAGGTTTACGTGTGTATTCTGGTTTGTCTTCCGGAACTTGACAAGTTTATAGGACTTAACATCATCGTCGAAGCTAAGCAGTCTTTCCTCTTCACTTCGGTTATAGCGGATAACAATTTCGTTAGCATCCACATATTCCACCACTCCATCACCTTCCGCATTAATAAGTACACGGGAGTCGCGCGCCACGAGGCCTTCGAGTCCGGTTCCAACGATAGGCGACTCCGGCTTCATGAGCGGTACTGCCTGGCGCTGCATATTAGAACCCATCAGTGCGCGGTTGGCGTCATCGTGCTCCAGGAATGGGATGAGTGAAGCGGCAATGGATGCGATTTGATTTGGTGCAACATCCATGTAGTTTACTTTTCCGGGTTCCACAACAGGGAAGTCACCTTCATAGCGCGTTTTCACCTTAGTGTTATGGAAATTCCCTTTGTCGTCTACCGCTTCATTGGCCTGCGCCATGATCTTTTGATCTTCTTCCTCCGCACTGAGGTAGATCACATTCTTATCTACATCCACCTTTCCGCCTGTTACGGTCTTGTATGGAGTTTCGATGAAGCCCAGTTTGTTGATTTTCGCATATACGCAGAGAGAGGAGATCAGTCCGATATTGGGTCCTTCCGGTGTCTCAATGGTACATAAGCGGCCATAGTGTGTATAGTGCACGTCGCGCACTTCGAATCCTGCACGCTCCCTGGAAAGACCTCCGGGACCAAGGGCCGACAAACGGCGCTTATGCGTGATTTCAGAAAGCGGATTGGTCTGATCCATGAACTGGCTTAGCTGATTCGTTCCGAAGAAGGAATTAATCACAGAGCTCAGTGTTTTCGCGTTAATAAGGTCGGTTGGGGTGAACACTTCGTTATCTCTGACGTTCATCCGCTCGCGGATGGTTCGCGCCATACGTGCCAATCCGACTCCGAACTGAGAATAGAGCTGCTCACCCACTGTACGCACCCTGCGATTGGAAAGGTGGTCAATATCATCCACATCCGCCTTTGAGTTATACAATTCAATCAGGTACTTGATGATGGCGATAATATCATCCTTTGACAGCACTTTCACATCGGAGGGAATATTCAGTCCCAGCTTTTTATTAATCCGGTAACGCCCAACTTCTCCAAGATCATATCTCTTATCCGAGAAGAAAAGTTTGTCGATTATTCCGCGAGCAGTTTCTTCATCCGGGGGTTCTGCGTTACGCAGCAGGCGATAGATATGTTCTACCGCTTCCTTTTCGCTGTTTGAAGTATCTTTCTGAAGGGTATTATAAATGATGGCGTAATCATTGGAATCCACATCTTCCTTGTGCAGGATTATAGACTGAACGTTGGCGTCAACAATGATATCGATGTGCTGATCTTCGAGGCGTGATTCACGCTCAATGATTACCTCATTACGCTGAATAGAAACCACTTCGCCGGTATCTTCATCCACAAAGTCCTCGGTCCATGATTTCAGTACCCGGGCTGCGAGAATACGTCCGACATATTTCTTTAGTCCTGCCTTGCTAACCTTTACTTCATCTGCCAGTCCGAAAATCTCCAGGATCTGCTTATCGCTCTCAAAACCGATGGCACGGAGCAGGGTTGTCACAGGAAGTTTCTTTTTCCTGTCGATATAAGCATACATTACCTGGTTAATATCCGTTGCAAATTCGATCCATGATCCTTTGAACGGGATAACCCTGGCAGAATAGAGTTTAGTACCGTTTGCGTGGCGGCTTTGACCAAAGAAGACACCCGGTGAACGGTGAAGCTGGGAAACCACTACACGCTCCGCTCCATTTATCACGAAGGTTCCCTTTGGAGTCATGTATGGAATAGTTCCAAGGTAGACATCCTGAACGATGGTTTCAAAATCTTCGTGTTCCGGGTCGGTACAGTAAAGTTTCAGTTTTGCTTTGAGGGGTACACTGTAGGTAAGTCCTCTTTCCAGACACTCGTCAATGGTGTACCTGGGAGGGTCAATGAAATAATCCAGAAACTCCAGAACGAAGTTATTCCGTGCATCGGAGATCGGGAAGTTTTCACTGAATACCCTAAAAAGGCCCTCATTCTGACGGTTTTCAGGAGTAGTTTCCAGCTGGAAAAAGTCGCGGAACGACTTAAGCTGGATATCTAAAAAGTCCGGATAATCGAGGAGTGATTTGGTTTTAGCGAAGTTAACTCGCTGGATTTTCTTCATCTGTGCCAAGGCGAACTATACTTTAAATTGTTAAATCAAAATTCCGAACCAATGGATCCTGCACCGGATGCGGGACCAACAAACGGGTGAAGCCCATGGTCCGGCTTTCGTCGGACCACAGGCATAACCCGGTTAACTGATGAAGTGATTACTTAATCTCAACCTCAGCTCCTGCTTCTGTAAGTTGCGTTTTGATCTGCTCGGCAGTTGCTTTATCAACGCCTTCCTTCACGGGCTTGGGAGCGCCGTCAACAAGATCTTTTGCTTCTTTCAGACCCAGGCCGGTAAGATCCTTCACGATCTTTACAACGCCGAGTTTGGCATTACCTCCACTCTTAAGAATCACATCGAAAGTGGTTTTTTCCGCAGCGGCGGCTCCGCCACCTCCAGCTCCTCCTGCGGCTACAGCAACTGCAGCTGCTGCAGGTTCGATGCCATACTCATCCTTAAGGATTTTTGCGAGTTCATTTACCTCTTTTACAGTAAGGTTCACCAACTGATCTGCGAGGGATTTTACGTCTGCCATTTTATTTGATTTTTAGAATTGTTTGTGTTTGTTGTTGATTATTTCTTATTCGGGTCTTTCGGATAAAGTTTTTACCACACCGGCCAGTTTGTGCTTCCCTGAAGACAGGGCGGAGATCACATTCTTAGCAGGTGACTGCAGTAATCCAATGATATCCCCGATCAATTCATTCTTTGATTTGATCGCGCTCAGGAATTCGAGTTGCGCATCGCCGAGGTAAACAGTTTCCTCAACAAACGCCCCTTTAAGAACAGGTTTGTCGTTCTTTTGTCTGAATTCCTTGATCAGCTTTGCAGGCTCACTTCCGCTCTGACTGAACATCACAGCGGTATTTCCTTTCAAAGCGGGGAACAGCGGTGAATAATCCTTGCCTTCGGAGGCTTCCATGGCCTTTTCCAGCAGCGTATTTTTCACCACTATCATCTTGATTTTACGGTCAAAACACATCCTGCGCAGCGCGCTGGTTTTTTCAGCGGATAGCGCGGAGGTGTCGGCGAGGTAGAAGTTGGCATTGCTCGCCAACTGCGACTTCAGATCATCGATCACCCGGTTTTTGTCCTCTTTATTCATGATGAAGGGTTAACGGATTAATTTTTACTGTATCAGCTTAAACACCCAGTGAGCGAACATCAATCTGTATGCTGGGGCTCATAGTACCCGACATATAGACACTTCTTACATATTCACCCTTGGCGGAAGACGGTTTAAGCTTTATGATGGTTTGTAACAGCTCGTTGGCATTGTCAGCGATCTTTTGTGCATCAAATGATGCCTTACCCACTGACGACATGATAATTCCCTGCTTATCGACTTTAAAGTCGATGCTACCGGCCTTTTTCTCCTTCACTGCCTTTCCCACCTCCATAGTTACCGTACCGGTTTTAGGGTTTGGCATAAGGCCCCGCGGACCAAGAACCTTTCCAAGGGCCCCCACCTTTCCCATAACACTGGGAAGCGTGATGATCACGTCCACATCTGTCCAGCCGCCCTTGATCTTATCAATATACTCATCCAATCCCACAAAGTCAGCTCCGGCTGCTTTCGCTTCCGCTTCTTTGTCGGGCGTGCAGAGAACAAGCACTGACACTGACTTTCCAAGGCCATGAGGAAGCGCCACGGTTCCGCGCACCATCTGATTCGCCTTCTTGGGATCAACCCCCAGACGGACGCTCAGATCCACCGACGAATCGAATTTGGTGGTTACAATGTCCTTTAGGATTTTCGCCGCATCCGACAAATTGTACGCCTTACCCTGATCGAATTTCGAGAGGGCCTTTTTTCTGTTTTTGCTAAGCTTTGTCATATTAAATGTTTTTCGATGTGCCAGCGGCCCGGTTCATTCACCCGGCCTCCATCGGATTAAACAGTATTTACTTTTTCAGCGGAGAAGGGCCTTCTACGTTGAGTCCTAGACTACGCGCGGTTCCCGCCACCATACTCATTGCAGACTCAATGGTAAAGCAATTAAGGTCCGACATTTTTCCTTCAGCGATCTTTTTAACCTGATCCCAGGTAACGCTTCCCACCTTTTTACGGTTAGATTCCGCAGATCCTTTCTGGATCTTGGCCGCCTCAATAAGCGACACGGCCACCGGGGGCTTTTTCAGAATGAACTCGAATGACTTATCGGTGTAAACCGTAATGATCACCGGAACAACTTTACCGCCCTGATCCTGGGTTCTGGCATTGAACTGCTTACAGAACTCCATAATATTGACACCCTTCGCACCGAGTGCAGGACCAATGGGAGGAGCCGGATTAGCAGCACCGCCTTTGATCTGCAGTTTAATGAGGGCACTTACTTCTTTTGCCATTTTTCCTTTAGTTTAAAGTCTGAAAGTCTGAAACCAGCCTGATTGTCCTTCAAGACAGGCAGGGGCTGAAAGTTTTGTTGGGAAGCACAACTTCAACTTTTCCAGTTTCAACTTTGCGACTACAGTTACTCTTTTTCTACCTCCATGAAGCCAAGTTCCAGCGGCTGTTTTCTGCCAAAGATCTTGACCATCACCTTTAGTTTCTTTTTTTCTTCATTTATCTCCTCTATCACTCCGGAGAAACTATTAAAAGGACCATTAATCACTTTCACGTTTTCCCCAACCACAAAATGATTCACCAGTGTTTCCTCCGATTCTGCCAGCTCATCTACCTTTCCCAGAATGCGGTTAATCTCTGTTGTTCTCATCGGAACCGGTTCGCCCCCTTTGGTTTCGCCCAGAAAGCCTAACACGCCAGAGGTGTTTCTGATCACGTGCGGCACCTCACCTACCAAAGCTGCTTCAATGAGGATATAGCCACCGTAGAAGGGACGCTCCTTGCTGGTTTTCTTTCCGTTTCTGATCTGAATGATCTTTTCAGTAGGGATCAGGATCTGGGAAACGAAATCCTTAAGCCCGTTCCTGTTAATTTCCACTTCCAGGTACTGCTTCACCTTTTTCTCCTTACCGGAAATAGCACGTATCACGTACCACTTCTTTACGGCTGCCTGCTGTTGTTTCTCCGCCATCTCCCCTACCTATTTAAAAAATCCATAAATAAATTCCAGAACATATTTCAGTCCGAGATCTACAACCCATATCACGGCTGCAATGATAAGCGACGCAATAAGTACGATCACAGCACTATCCTGAAGTTCCTTCCAGGTAGGCCAGGAAACCTTATTAACCAGCTCATTTCTGGTTTCTTCAATGTATGTTTTGATCTTACTCATTCCTGTTACTCTGTTTCAACACCTCGGTTACTTTGCACGGGTGCCTGGATTCGAACCAAGATCAACGGTTTTGGAGACCGCTATTCTACCCTTGAACTACACCCGTAATCCTGGTCGCCGGAAGATGAAGGGTGGGAGAACCCGAAAGATTCTCCCTGCCTTTTCCTCCTTACTTAATGATCTCAACTACCTGGCCTGCACCAACAGTTCTGCCGCCCTCGCGGATTGCGAAGCGAAGTCCTTTGTCCATAGCCACCGGTACGATCAGTTTTACGCTGATTGTAACGTTATCGCCGGGCATTACCATTTCGCGTCCCTCGGGAAGGGTGATCTCTCCGGTTACGTCTGTGGTACGCAGATAAAACTGCGGACGGTACTGATTGTGGAACGGCGTATGACGGCCGCCCTCTTCTTTCTTCAGCACGTAAACCTCCGCCTTGAATTCAGTATGCGGAGTGATGCTTCCCGGCTTTGCAATTACCATTCCTCTCCAAATATCCTTTTTATCAATACCCCGAAGGAGCAAACCCACATTGTCGCCGGCTTCTCCACGATCAAGGAGTTTGCGGAACATTTCCACACCGGTAACAACTGTTTTTACACGCTCTTCGCGCATTCCAACAAGTTCAACTTCCTCATTCACATTCACCACACCTGTTTCAATTCGGCCGGTAGCTACTGTACCGCGACCTGTGATGGAGAACACATCTTCCACCGGCATCAGGAAAGGCTTGTCTACCTGACGTGGTGGAACCGGAACCCACTCGTCCACCTGCTCCATAAGCTTTTCAACAGTGGGAACCCATTTTGCATCCTTATTGAGTGCTCCGAGTGCAGAACCCCGGATGATAGGCGTTTTTGTTCCGTCAAATTCGTAGAAACTCAGAAGATCACGAATCTCCATCTCCACCAGATCCAGAAGTTCAGGATCATCCACCATATCCACTTTATTCATAAACACCACAATCTTGGGAACACCCACCTGACGCGCCAACAGGATGTGTTCGCGGGGCTGGGGCATAGGGCCGTCCGTAGCGGCGACCACCAGAATCGCACCATCCATCTGAGCAGCACCTGTTACCATGTTCTTTACATAATCCGCGTGACCAGGACAGTCAACGTGCGCATAGTGGCGCTTGTCTGTCTGGTACTCCACATGCGAGGTATTAATCGTAATTCCTCTTTCCTTTTCCTCAGGAGCATTGTCAATTGAAGAAAAGTCCCTCACTTCAGCCAGACCTTTAGAGGCAAGAACTGTTGTGATGGCAGCAGTAAGAGTAGTTTTACCATGGTCAACGTGACCGATCGTTCCAATGTTAACGTGCGGTTTGTTACGTACGAATTGTTCTTTTGCCATTGTTATTCTGTTGTTTGATTAATTGGTTGTTTAACTTTCAAAATCTATTTTATTCATTCATTGCAATCATTTGAGCCAGTGACGGGAGTTGAACCCGTGACCTCGTCCTTACCAAGGACGCACTCTAACCAACTGAGCTACACCGGCTGGTGAGAGATGGAGCGGAAGACGGGGCTCGAACCCGCCACCCTCAGCTTGGAAGGCTGATGCTCTACCAAATGAGCTACTTCCGCTTATGATTCTAGCACACTCTTCATGATCAACACAAAGCATGTGGGGAGAGAAGGATTCGAACCTTCGAAGTCAGAAGACAACGGATTTACAGTCCGTCCCAGTTGGCCACTTTGGTATCTCCCCTTCGGCAAACTATGCACTGAGCCGGAGAAGGGACTCGAACCCCCGACCAGCTGATTACAAATCAGCTGCTCTACCAGCTGAGCTACTCCGGCCTGAATCCAGCAACCACCACTATTTCGAAGAACTACAAACCTCTTTTCAGAGGTAAAAATGATACCCCCCTGAAAAAAGGACTGCAAACTTACAAACTATTTGAGTTTCAGCAAAAAAATGTCTTATTTTTTTGCTTCCTGAGACACCCGGCAGGCCCAGGTTTTCCGGTATGGCAGAATGCGGTGCTTATAGTTGCCTTTGCTTCTCTTTGTGCCTTTTGGTTTGCGCTTTCAACGCAGAAACCGCCTGGTCCACTGCCTCCTCAAAGGTCTTGCATTGTCGCTTGGCGAAAAGATCATTCCCGGGAATACTGAGCCGGATCTCCGCTATTTTATTATCCGAAGTGCTTGATTTATCGAGCTTTAGAGTAATGTCAGCACTTATAATCTGATCGTAAAAGGTATCCAGCTTTTTCACCTTTTCCTCAATAAATGCAGTGAGTTTTCGGTCTGCATCGAAGTGTACACTCTGAATGTTGATATTCATAGGTTTTTGATTAAATTATTGATATTCAAGATCTTGGATGACTCTTTCGGTAAATCTCCTTTAATTCTGAAATTGAATTATGTGTATATATCTGTGTTGAAGTAAGGTTAGCATGGCCCAGCAGTTCTTTTATGGCATTCAAATCGGCGCCCCTGTTGAGCAAATGGGTTGCAAAGGTATGCCTGAGAACATGGGGGCTTTTCTTAGAGAGGGTCGTGGATTCTGCAAGATATTGATTCACAATACTGTATATTGCTCTAGGATTCAGTTTATTTCCCTTCTCGCTGATAAATACCGAAGCGGGAGACAGGTTCGTTATCTTTTCTGCCCTGTGTTCAAGATAACTCTGCAGTGTTTTCACCAGCGATTCATGCAGTGGTACCAAACGCTCCTTCGATCGTTTTCCCATCACTTTTGCCACACGCCGGCGGAGATCAATATCCTTCAATTTTAAGTCAATCAGTTCTGCTCTTCGTACACCTGTGGCATAGAAGAATTCTAACACAGCCCGATCGCGCCATCCTTTAAAATCGTTGGTGAACCGAAGTGAGGAGAGCAATTTATCCATTTGCTCTTCGGCCACAAACTCCGGAAGCCTTTTTGCGGCTTTTGGTCCCTGCACCTTTTTCATAGGATCATGAAGGAGCCGGCCCTCTCTTTTTAGAAAGCGATAATAGGTCCGAAGCGCACTTAATTTCCGGTTGACAGATCTCGCATTGATGCCCTGATCCATTAAAAAAACAATCCACGATCGTACTTGCAGGTGATTCAATTCCGCAAGGTTTTCTGTCATGTAGGTCGTCTGTGTAAAGTCGCGAAATTGAAGCAGATCGTCCAGATAGGCCTTTACGGTTAGGACTGAACTTCGCTTTTCATTTTTCAGATAGCTCGCGAAAGAATCGAATATACCGGCCACTATCATAGATTACACTCCTGCATTCATCTACGCAACAAGGTAAGGAAAGTTACTTCTTTATCAAATATTAACAGGCTGAGAATGATCAGTTGTAATCGGTGATCACATTATATAATGTGTCTCTCTCCACAGGCTCCCTGCCAGCCTGCTTTACCAGCGCGATCAATTCTTCTGTAGACATGGAAGGTGTCTGCTCTTCGGATCCTGCCATGGTATATATTCGGGTTGTGTCGTCGATAGTACCATCAATGTCATCCACCCCAAACGAGAGGGAAAGCTGAGTGCTTTGGCGTCCTATCATTGGCCAGTACGACTTAACATGTTGAAAATTATCCAGATAGACTCGTGACACGGCATAATTCTTCATATCCTCTACTATGCTAACCTCCTCTACCTGCCTCATCTGATTGTCTTTGTTACGGAATTTGAGTGGGATGAAGGTATTAAACCCTCGTGTTTTATCCTGCAGATCGCGGAGTCGTTTTAAATGATCTATTCTATGAGAATAACTTTCAATATGCCCATAGAGGATGGTGGCATTAGACGGAATACCCAGCCGATGTGCTGTTTCATGAATTCCCAGCCAGGTTTCACTGCTGCATTTATCACCGGAAATTTTTTCCCTGATCCCGGCATCAAAAATTTCCGCTCCTCCGCCCGGAAGTGAATCCAGTCCGGCTTCCTTTAACACAGAGAGTCCCTCTTCTGTTGTTTTTCCGGATTTACGGAACATATACTCAAGCTCAACGGCTGTAAATGCCTTTATATGCAGCCCGGGGCGGTGTTTGCGAATCCGACGAAGAAGATCCGCAAAAAAATTCAGATCCATCTTCGGATGTACCCCTCCTACAATGTGCACTTCCGTAACCGGCTGTCCATCGTATTTGTGCACGATCTCCATCATCTCGTCTGCAGACATTTCCCACTGTCCATCCTTTTGCTTGAGTAAACGTGAGTAGGAGCAAAACTTGCAGTCAAAAACACAAATGTTAGTAGGTTCGATATGAAAATTTCTGTTGAAATAGGTTTTATCCCCATTCTTCTTCTTACGAATAATGGTGGCCAGCATTCCGAGATAAGATAACTCTGCTTTTTCATAAAGCAGCAAGGCCTCTTCATCAGAGATCCGTTCTCCTTTCTCCACTTTTTCTGCTATCGCATTCCAGGGCGGAGTCAGTCGAGACTTCATTAACTGCTGTTCCATACGGCAAAGTTAGGCATTCGTTACGGGGAAATAAAAAAGGGGGGCAAAAAGCCCCCCTCCTGATTCTCTATTCATATCGGTTACTGACCAGACACCACCAGGCGTTTGGTGATTTGTCCTGTGCCATTATCCAACTGAAGGAAATAAATACCTTCTGAAACACCGCGAATATCTACTTTAATCTCCGGACCATTTGTATGGTGGAATGATTTAATAAGATTTCCGAGTGCATCGAATACTTTGACCTCACAATCGTTCAGATCGTACGCGGGTGAAGCTACGATGAATTGACCTGCACTCGGGTTAGGAATCAGGTTCACGGCAAAGGCCGTATACTCATCCACACCAGCGCTGGTAGGCGTACAACCATTCGATGTTTGTAAACTCACACGCGTTCCGTTCATGATCGCAGTCACGCGACTCTTCTGACCTGTGGTAAACATGTACATACATGCATCGTCTGTATAGTCCATGTAGTTCATCCACATAATGCCGGGAGAAGTGGTAGTGCAGGCATCCGTAACAACCTGCGACGGGCTGAAACAACCAAACTGATAGTTCGCAGCGTTCGGGGTATCGCTTACCTGATCTGATCCGCTGCAAGCACCGTTATCATCTCCCCAGATATGATACAAATTCAGCCAGTGACCCACCTCATGCGTGGCAGTACGCCCTTTGTTGAAAGGAGGCGACGCGCCAGTAGTTCCTGTGTACTGGTAATCTATCACTACTCCGTCTGTGGCGGCTGGTCCTCCGGGAAATTGAGCATATCCTAACAATCCGCCGCTCAAATCACACACCCAGACATTCAGGTATTTGTTTCTATCCCAAATATCCTTCCCTCCATTGGCGGTGTACTTCACTGCATTGTTTGTGGAAAAGGAGGTAACAGTGGTTTGAGTATAAGTGATGCCGGTCGTTGATGCTCCTGTCGGCGTCCGCTGGGCTAAACAAAACTGGACCTCACAATCCGCCACCAACCCCTGCCACACGGAAGGTGTCAGGTTCCAGTCGGTGTTCAGTTTCCGGTAATCAGCGTTCAAAACGGCGAGCTGATCGTTGAGACGGCTAACATTAAGCGATTCTGCGGTGGTATTCCACACCACATGAAAAACCGTTGGGATCGTCACCACGGCTGTCAGGGAATTATCAGGATTTGTACGGAAATAGGAAACATAATCCTGGATATTTCTTTCAATTTCCTCGCGAACCTGTTTGATGGTTGGATCCTGTTGTTCAAGCATAGCCTGATGCTCCATTGTTCCACAGGAGCGATGCTGCGGCGTAAAGTCCTCCTGTGCATTCAATGCACAAAAAGAGAGGGCGGCAGCCATGGTTAGTAAAGGTCTCTTCATTGGGTTAGTTTTTGGTTGGTTATGGTTTACGAATATAATTCAGTTCCGATTGAAATGCAACTTAAATTTTCAGAAGTGTAGAATTTCAGTATGTTCCTCATGCGGAATGAGACTAACATACCGCATTGAATATCAAAGAAATACTAAATTTACCGCGCTATGCAGAGAAATTCTCCGGTTGGCGTAGCGATATTAGTATAGCGTACTCTAAATGGCAAATCAAAGTTTATTATTTGTACAGGTCATCAGGACAGTTTTTATCGGTCTGACTGCGATGCTTCTCGGTTCCTTTTACCTTCCCCCTTATAACCGAACGATTGATTTCTCCGGGATGCAGTGGCAGGTGAAGCATCATTCCAAGCCAGAGGGTCCGGGGCCGAATTATTTCTCGGATCATGATTCTTCTGTGTGGGTGGATGCCTCAGGAAGATTGCATCTCCGGCTGAGGTATTCCGATGGGCGGTGGTGGTGTGCAGAGGTGATTGGCATGCAACCGGTGGGTACCGGGATCCTGAAATTTGCAGTAGAAGGTTTGCCGGAGAACTGGGATCCGCAATGTGTACTGGGTTTATTCACCTGGTCAACTGAAAAAATAAAGCACCACGGAGAAATCGATATTGAATACTCGTTATGGGGCAAAAAGAAAAACAAATGGAATCTCCAGTTTGTTGTGCAGCCTCATAAAAAAAAGCAAAACAAATTTCGTTTTACAACCAGCATCCATCAGCCCAAAACACATGAAATTATCATATCAGGAAAAGCAGTTGCGTTCTCTACTTCGGGTGTGAATGAAGAAGAAAAAAGATTTGTAGTTCGCAAAAAATGGTATCCGGAGAAAAAGATTTTTCCCCGGATTAATTTATGGCTTTACCAGGGGATAGCACCGGAGAAGGGTGAGTCGGTAGAAGTGATCATAACCTCTTTTAAATTCCTACCTTCGTTCTGATGTGGAAAAGAAGGTTAATCATCACCGTGTTCTTTCTGGCTTTACTCACTCCGCTCTGGATGTACCTTGCCTGGTTGCTGCGGCCCCCGCATCCAATGAACATCTTTATTCTGGACAAAACAGTACTCACAAAAAGCTGCGACGAGCACCGATCGCTGAACTGGGTACTTACAAATGAGAAGATTGTCCGGCCGGACACCCAACTATACGTTACGGAAAGTGACTACTCGGGATTCTTTCCCCTGGAATATGATCAGTATGAGGTACGTGATATCGAAAAACTAAGCGCTCAGCAGGTAGACAGCATGGCAAATGTGCTGGACATGGTTTACTACACGGATATTTACGGGATTTACTGGAATGACTGGTACCAGGAAGGAATGCCGGTTTCGGAGGATGAGCGCATCCTGAATCTTTTTAAAAATCTGTTCGGAAAAAAAGCAGCACTGGAACGCTCTCCGTTGATTTATGGAGGCCTTCACGCGAATGAAGTTGAGCTACTCCGGGAAATGAAAGAAAGGAAAAAACTGATTCTTACCGAATTCAATCTGCTGGCCTCCCCATCCAACGGACCAAACCGGAAAAAGGTGGAACAATTATTCGGTTTTACCTGGAGCGGCTGGGTGGGAAGATATTTTATTTCACTCGATACCCTTGTGAACCCGGAGATTCCACCCTGGGTTGTGCGCCTCTATAAGGAGCAACATCAAAATACCTGGCCCTTTCACAAATCCGGCATTGTACTTGTTCATGAGGACGAAACGATTGCGATTCTGGAAGACGAGACTCATCTGGAGGCCGATGTTCCCGCCATTGTTACAACCGATCAATATCAGGATGAATACGGCCTGCCCTACAGGGTGATCTACCCATTCTGGTTTGACGTGATCAACACCGGTGACTCCAACGCGGTTATCTCCTGGTATGAACTGAGTCCGAACAAAAAGGGAGATTCCATCCTGAATAAAAATCACATACCATCGCTGTTTCCTGCTGTTATTAAGCGAAAATCGGGATTTCCTTTCTGGTATATGGCTGGCGACTTTTCCGACAATCCCATCCGTATCAATTATATGTCCCGTCTGCGGGGGATTAAGACGTTTCGGTATTTTATGTACGACAAAGGAGACAAGAGCGACCGGAACCGGTTTTTCTGGAATTATTATTCCATACTGGTACCGCGAATCATAAGGGATTATCAAAATGAAATGAAATGAGGAAGTTCCAGGTCATTTTGCATTCCTTTGCGGCAATACTGCTACTGGTCGGCTGCCAAAGCCCTATTTCGGAATATTACCAGGCTGTGAATGACACCAAGGAGGGGGATTTCCGGAAAGCTGAATTCTTCTTTGAATCCTATGTAACGGAGCGGCCCGGATTTGACTCTGCATGGTTTTATCTGGGCTATTGCAAGCAAAAAGGGGGGGATCTTCGCGGTGCTGTCAAATGTTACGATGAAGTAACAAGGCTGAATCCAACCTATTATGAGGTGTATAACACCCGAGGTATTTGCAAGGGTATGCTGGGAGATCCGGACGGGGAACTGCGTGAATATGACCGGTGTATCGAACTTGCGCCTGACTTTCACCGCCCCTACTATAACCGGGGAAATCTCAAGTACGATCGCGGAGATTTACCCGGCGCCCTCAGTGATTATTCCCGTGCCATCGAACTCTACCCTGGATATTCCAAAGCCCATTTCAACCGGGCCAGTGTTCTGGATGATCTCCGGCGATATGACGAAGCGCTCCGGGATTATTATGCGGCTGTAAAAGATTCGTCCATCGCCGGAGAGACCTTTTACCAGATTGCTATGGATCAGCTGATTCTGGGCGATACGGTTCTGGCTTGCCGCGCACTGGACAGCGCGCTTACGCACGGATATTTCAAAGCAGGTTCTGAATTAAACCTTTATTGCAAATAATACCGTTCGAATTCTGATTTATTCCTAATTTCATTCCCGAAATAAAACACAATAGTTATGTTCAATGTTAACGGAACCATCAAAGAAGTATTTTCTGAACAGCAGGTAAACGACCGGTTTAAGAAAAGAGAATTCGTACTCACAGTAAATACTTCCCAATACCCTCAGTATGTCCTGTTTCAGCTTACACAGGATAAATGCAGTCTGATTGATCCCTTTCAGCCGGGAGAAGAGATAAAAGTACATTTCAACCTGCGGGGCAGGGAATGGAAAGACAGGGAAGGAAAGATCCGTTATTTTAATTCCCTTGAAGCCTGGAAGCTTGAGAAAGCAGGAACAGTAAGCAATACTCCCACTCCTTCATCGCATTCGGAACCGGTTCCGGAAAGTTTCAGTAATAAAGGGACTGACGACGATTTGCCCTTCTAATATCCCATCACCTGATCTTCGTCGATCGCTTTTGCATCAAGCGCATCCCTCAGGCCGTTTCCAACGAGCATAAACGCCAGTACAAGGATCATGATCGCGAGGCCCGGAACTATTGCGAGGTAGGAGGAATCTGTAAAAAGATACTGGCGGTGATCATTGATCATGGCTCCCCATGATGCCGTAGGCGGTTGTGCACCAATACCCAGAAAACTCAGTCCCGCTTCAATCAGGATAGCATTCGCGAAATTTGCCGCACAGATTACGATCACTGGTCCCATGACGTTGGGCATGATATGCCGGATAATAATCCTGAAATCTGTAAATCCCAGCGCACGTCCGGCTTCAACAAACTCCTTTTCTCTCAGACTCAGCGTTTGTCCTCTGACCACTCTTGCCACATCTACCCACATGGTAAGGCCCACGGCTATAAAAACTTGTCCTAGTCCCTTTCCCAGCGCAAGTGTGATAGCTATTACCAGCAGGAGGGTGGGAATACTCCAGACCACGTTAATAACCCACATTATGAAATCATCCACCCAGCCTCTGAAGAAACCAGAGATGGCGCCTAGCAGGATACCGATAAAAAGTGAAATGACTACCGACACCACACCCACCGAGAGTGACACCCTGGTACCCAGCAGTAAACGCGTAAGCATATCGCGGCCAAGTTGATCTGTGCCGAGCCAATAGGTGCGGTCTACGATAAAATCCTCTTCGATCCGGGTATATAATTCTTCTCTGGAAATAGTAATAAGTTCGGTATTATCCTTTTCGTGTATCCGGAATTTCCCGGCAGAGGAATCTACCTCCTGCTTTTGATTCTCATCCAGCGCAAAAACCACATCTGCTATGTCATGAGGGACCTCCTGCCTTGAGATCACCCCTTCGCCCATGTAAGGTTTTACATAGATAAAGTTTCCGTCAAAGCGGTAATCGATAATGGGATGATGATCGTACATATTCTGACGACCATTCCATGCTTTAGAGATCCAGCTTCGGTCATCTTCTTCTATATTCTTACGAACGAGGAGAAACCTGGCGGTGTAGCCAGGTGGTTTTTCACGCAACTCTGAAACCACAATGCTTCCGTTTGGGGTAGAATCCGGTGTAATGTTCGGACCGAGCAGTGATATAAGTACACATAATCCGATAGTAACCATCCCGAACACTGCAAGACGATTCCTCTTCATGCGTTGCCACGCATGATAACTGAGTGATTTAGAGAACTGCTCCTTATTCACTTTCATCTACCGTCGACCACTACCCTGCCCTTCCATTGTAACTCGGGTTTGTTGATCAAACCTGCAAGCAATCTTGACTGAACCCAAACCGACATTAAAAATGCCGGAACTGACCATATCAGCATTGCCATTCGCCGGAAGCGGATAGAGGGTAAAAGTACTAACAAAAAGTCAATGAACCATCTGATAAACAGGGGGATAAAATAGACCCATTCCCAATATCCAAGTGCCCCGAATACCAGTGGCATCAGAAAGAGCATCACTTTAACAATCGTATCCACAACAAAAAGGCTCAGCGCATTTTGGTCGGAAAAAGAGTGCATTTTGGAGAGCCATCGCAGGCGTTGGGCGAAGAACTGATTTTGGCTCAGTGCGGGAAAGGTCAGCACCGTGGCCTCTCTGGCCCCGGCATGTAACACAGCCCCGGGGGATCCGGCCATTTTCCGCATCAGGAACATATCATCACCTGAACTGATTTTTTCATTTCCTTCATAACCATTGACTTCGAAAAAGCAGGACTTACGAAAAGCGAGTGAAGCACCCGTACAAAGACGCGGATTTCCCCATCCGCATGAGAATGCACTTATGGTATAAAAAGCGAAATGCTCCAGCTCCTGATAAGCCGCCAATAATCCTCCGGCACCTATCATTCGCACATTCCCTACAATCATTTTTACTGAATGATTAGAAAATCCAGCCGTCATTTCCGAGATCCAGGCACCGGAAGGTCTGCAATCAGCATCTGTAGTAAGAACGATCCCTCCGGTTGCCTTACTGATACCGAATGTTAGTGCAGCCTTTTTACCCTGAAGGTCCTCCGGAAGCGGAAACACGGATATGTTCATGCGAGGGAACAACCGGACCATTTCCTTTACCGCTTCCAGCTCCAATTCAGAATTATGATCACTGATCAGTAGAAGTTCCCAATCAGAAAAAGAAATGCTCTGCTTCGATAAACAAGTAATCAGTTCTCCCATTTCCGGCTCATTACGAAAGGGCACGATGACGCTGTATTTAACCATGCTGATGTCAGGCCGGTTCATTCTTCTTGAACATAAGAGCCGCTCCGGAAAGTGCAGGAATTGCCAGGTTAAAACACCAAATCATCAGTGATGCAAAAAGAACCGCTTCTGCATCGGCGCATACCGGGCTAAGGAAAAGAACCGCGGATGCTCCCCGAATGGATATGTCCAGCGGAAAGACGAGCAATCCGGGAATCACAGAGGTAACAAAAAATACCATTGGTATCAGGATCCACCCGGTCCAGTCCGCATCTACGATCCCAAACCAGCGCAGTATCAGCCAATACTGCACCAGAAAAACCAGGTACCGGAGAACCGAAAGACCCGTGACTTTCATCACTGTGAATGCCCCAACCTGGTGAACCGTTTTCAGTAATGACGAAAACTTCTCACCCCAACGGCTCACGAACTTACCTGCGCTGACAACATACATAATAACTGCGGAAAAGAGTAGGAAAACGAATGCATACATCAGCATATCACCGACAGGAAGTAACACTTCGTCCACCATCTGAATAATTCCTGAAAAATGCCAGCGGTAAACCACCCAGGCGATACCTGCCGCACTTACCGTGGTGAGCAACTGTGTAAGGGAATTAATCACCGATAGCATAATTCCCCGGGGGCGCAGGGGTGGGTGTATATCCATGATTCTGCCCAGGAACTCTCCCACTCTGTTTGGTGTAAGGATTCCAACCGCCAAACCTTTTAACACGGCAGTAAGGGCGGTACTGAAAGAAACCGAGAGACCGATTCGGTGCAGGAGCACCCTCCACTTTACAGCTTCCAGTAACCAGTTGACAGGAATGAGCAATATAAAAACTCCAAAATATACTGCGGCATCCGGGAACATGAACGCCCTGTGGAACATGTCAAAGGAAAATGGCTGGTCCGAAAAAAAAACCCGATAGATAATATACCCGGTGGAAAGGAATAAAATAATGCCTTTCAATAAAAGTCCAGTAACTTTAGCGGTAATGGCCACAGGCAAAAGTATTGGAAAAAAACCAGTGTCTGATAAAGTGATTCTGGGTATTGACCCGGGAACAAATGTAATGGGATACGGGATTATTCGTGTTTCGGGTCCGATCACCACTCTCATCCATCTGGATGTATTCAGAATGGAAAAACTCGAAGATCATGCTATGAAGCTAAAGGCAATTTTCGAAAGCACCCTTCAATTGATCGAAAGGTATCAGCCCGACGAACTGGCAGTGGAAGCCCCCTTTTTCGGTAAAAATGTGCAGTCCATGCTCAAACTCGGCCGGGCGCAGGGGGTAGCCATTGCAGCGGCTCTCTACCGGAATATTCCAATCTTCGAATACTCACCCCGTAAGATCAAGCAGGCCATCACGGGTAACGGAAGTGCCTCTAAGGAGCAGGTGGCAGCTATGCTGAAGCAGCTACTACACATCCAACAAATGCCGAAACTTCTGGATGCCACGGACGGTCTTGCCGTTGCACTTTGTCATCATTTTCAGAGTGGCGGCGCACAGGCTGGCGGAAAAAAATACTCCGGCTGGGAAGGATTTCTGAAAGCCAATCCCGGGCGAGGCTCAAAGAAGTGAGTAGGCTTTCCGGATTTTTGCTGCTATTTCCTGCATTTCCTTTTCCGCCAATTTTAATTTCGGGAGGGAAAAATTGATTGTACCGCTGTTCAGCGGAATAAGATGTATATGAGCATGCGGAACCTCCAGGCCGATCACTGCAATTCCCACCCGCTTACACGGAACGGAGTTGCCGATCGCTGCGGCTATTTTGCGTGAAAAAATCCAAAGCCCATTGTATTCTTCAGGCTCAAGATCAAAGATGTAATCTGTCTCCTTTTTTGGTATCACGAGTGTATGTCCTTTCTCCAAGGGCATCACATCAAGAAAGGCCATATAGCGTTGTTCCTCTGCAATTCTATGGCAGGGTAATTCACCGTTTACGATACGCGAGAAGATACTTGGCATTTTAAAAACAACGGCTGCTGATCCGGTTTCCCGGCACGCACCGGACTAACTTGAAATGTCTACTACTTCAAAAATCATTACCCCGGAAGGAACTCTGATTTCCGCCTTCTCCCCCACCTTTTTCCCAAGCAATCCCTTTCCAATTGGCGAATCAACAGAAATTTTACCCTCCTTCAGGTTTGCCTCCTGCTCAGGAACAATTGTATAAGTCATTGATGCATTGTTTCCGGTATTGCGGATTTTCACCTTTGACAGGATATGGACTTTGGAATTGTCCATTTTGGAATTATCAATAATACGTGAGTTGGCCAGAAGATCCTCCAGCTTGGAGATCTTCAATTCAAGCAGTCCCTGAGCTTCCTTTGCCGCATCGTATTCGGCATTTTCAGAAAGGTCTCCCTTATCACGGGCCTCTGCGATCTGCCGAGAGATACTGGATCTTTCCTTGGTTTTCAGGTAATTAAGCTCCTCCTTGAGCTTTTTTAAACCCTCTTCCGTCACATAATTTACGTGTGCCATGGGACAATCTGTAAGAGATAAAAAGGGAATCCCGATCATAGACCGGGATCCCCCTGATTCATACTACTAAAATACTAAAATCCTGACAACTTACAAATTGATCCTGGCGCCGATAGCATGACAGCCACTGAACGGGTTTGTGAAGCGGTAGGAATAATCCAATCCGAATGTCGAACCATTTTTACCAAAAGGAAGTTCAACCGTAAATCCTGCGCTCGGGCCGGTGAATGCGGTCGTCCGATCCTCCTTGTTCATGATGCCTTTCTCGTAACTATATCCAGCGTGCACCATGATCCAGCTCTTGTAAGCATACTCCAAACCAATACGCAACTCATCCTTGGAGAAGGAATTAGAAGTAAAGTTCACTCCCGTAGTCAAACGGTGCGTCTTCATATTTGCCGAGTCGGATGCAAAATAGAAATCGTATCCGAAACCAATGTTAATCAGCGATGGTAATTCAAAGGGCTCTGAGCGTTGTTCAACGGTCATGGTTCCGGCGTTTCCATTTGGAAGTGGTGTTTTGAAGGAAAGACCATCTCCTTCGAATTTCAGACGCGGGCCCACATTTTTCAATGCAATACCAAACTTTATCTGATCATACTTACCGGCAACATACTGAATACCTGCATCCAGGGCCACTCCGCGTGCTTTCAGGTCGGAGATTGATTCGCTGATGATCTTCAGATTCATTCCTCCGTAGATATTATCCGAAAACGTTTTGGCATAAGAAAGTCCTATGTTCATGAACTGAGGCGAATAGGTTCCGATTCCACCCTCTGGAAGTTCGGTGGTTGTAATATCAATTTCACCGAAATTCATTGACATTATTCCGAGTCCGAGCACCCCTGTAGAACCCACTTTTTGTGTGAATCCGAACGCGGCAATGTGGATATCCGTTCCCACCAGCCAGCTGGTGCGTGTGAATAGCATCTCGGTCTTTTTGGTAAAGGCCGTTCCAGCAACATTCAGAAACTGGGCTTCCAGTCCTCGTACGAATGCGGAGTTCGCTCCTCCCCAACCTGAACTACGCGCCCAGGGATTGATGAGTAACTCCGTTGCACCGGCCTGGCCGGCACGGTCTTCGTTTCCTGCGCTCATGGCTCCGCTGATCAGGACCAAGGCGGCGAGGGCTACTTTTTTCGGATCTATCATTGCTTTCATACTCTTGATGTTATTCGTTTCCGGTGTGTATTATCATTAGTAAGTCTCGAGATCGGCCGGGCGCATCGCACCAAACCACTTCAGTATCTTTTCACCGATTACATTACCGTCTTTATCCATTGCCTCCACATGGATGATATACAATCCGCTGGCGACCGGTATTCCTGCTGTATTCTTCAGATCCCAATCAACCGATGTAATCGTAGCATCGTCCTTGGTGAGTTTACGAATCAATGTTCCGCTAAGGGTGAAGATCTTGATGGTAGCTTTATCGGGGAGGTTTGTGATCTTCACCCGTGTATCCACCTGGTTCTTCTCGTATCCGGAATAAGCGTAATACGGATTTGGTACAATGTTGATCAGGTCCACTGCGTTCTCAGCACTCTCGTTGTCGTCCTTTTTGGTCATCAGATCCGTTGTACTGAAAGTGTACATCGGGTTATTGCTGTTCTGCGACGGATTGATAGAATCGGCAATTACAGTATATCCCTTCTTATATGGCTTTTTCACACGCAGTTTAACAGTTACATCCGAAGGAATCTGCGAAGGATCGCTGATGTTGTAACCATTGGACAGCATTGGAATGTTCACCCACATGGCGTCGCGGAAGGCATTCCGCTTGGTTGTGGGCGCAGGCATATTCACCTGCTGGGTATGGTTTGCAAGAATCACACGCAGTTTCCTGCCGTAGTCATACCGGGGAAGCCAATTCGTGTCATTGCTATTATGCCCGAAGATGTAGATATAATGCATTCCGCCGAACACTGCTGCGTTAAAAGGATTCGTAGTAGCTACAGTGGACGTTGGGTTCCATTTCATATCACGGCCATTGTGTCCGGCCATCCAGGAATTTTCCGAGAATGCAATATTCAGGCGCTCACCGGTTTCCTGGTTGATAGCATAACCCGGGAACCAACCCATTCCGGTTGCTCCGATGAAGTCTGCATCATTCGGATCGTTGGTAACCACTCCATCGCCTGTATTTCCATTCTTATCTACGGAGGCGGCGGTACGCAGATCCAGCTTACGCGCATTGAGCTGAGTGTTGGTCGGGTGCGGTTGAACAAGATTTTTATCGTCTCCTGCCTCCAGCACCACGCAGCGGGTCCATTTGCTCTTGTCTGCGGTAATCACCAGATCCACAGAAGCGAGGTACGACCAGTTTGCCAGGTTGGCATAGGTTTTATCCCAGCAAGGGCCTCCGATATAACAAGGTGAAGGCGGTGTAGTGGAATTGTCAGAGGCAGCAGTGAGGCGATAAGGTGACCATGTGCCTCCCAGAATGCGCTCATAGATTCCATCATTATCCTGACCTGTATAATCATCGTAAGAGGCGAGGCAAGTGTTGTTGGTCTGGTCGTCCTGTGTACCGGAACGGATCCAGTTTGCTGCGGAATATCCATCCTCATCTGCCAATGCGGTGAGCCATTGTTTGGTAGGATCCGCGAAGTTCACACTGGCGGTAATAAAGCCCATATCCTCATCCGTTGTAACACCGGGGTTATTCACCTGGGTAATCGAAACGGAAAGCCCCCATTCCGGAATGATCTGCTCATTGGCAACCTGCAGATTTATCGTACGCTCGGAGTTCACGGTCATGTTAGGACCGGTGAGCGTCCAGTTTGAGCTCGATGCCACTCCAGAGAATTTCAGGGTGAAGTTTCCATCCGGCACATTCAGTGGATCTACTACTTTCACATTCACCGGGCCGGCCGAATATTCGTATGTTGGAGTCTTGATCCTCCAATCGTCAGCATTCGACATAATATAATCAACAGAGGACTGAGTTAACTGGAGGTTCATTGCGCCATTTCCATTCCCCTCAATACGGGTGATCTTCGGACCCACACCGTACGATGTTTGCTGGTTGGTTCCTCCGTTTTCCGGTGATGGAATATGTGGGATACCTGTATAAAGCTTGATGTTTCTGCGACCCGCTTTGTAAGGCTGTTTCTGGCCATCCAGTGCCTGCGGATTGTTCTGATCGTAAGTCAGATAGTTGTTATAACCATAAGAGACCGCCATGTAGAAGTAAGTCTTATGGTTCACTAATCGGGGGTCTCCTGTTGCAAACTTATCATCTGTGATCCGGACGGAATGAGAAACACCAACATCTTCCCCATTCACCATTTCCTGAGGAACGTTTGCATTTAACGTCTTATCAAATTCAAAGTTGACAATCTGGGTGATTCCGTTTTTAACATCGCACTGGAATACCAGGCGTGCCTTATCGGGGTTATAAAGTTCCGAGCTGGAAACTGTACCGTCCTTTAACTGCCATACCTGATAACCTTCGAAATCAAAGGTTGAATCCAGCGTGGGATACGCCAGAGAGATTACGGGATCTTCTTCTGAGTACTGCTCCAGATAATTGTTGGAAGTAGGTCCGTTCCCGAGATAAAGGATGAGTTCCTTATCCAGCTCCTGGATGGTGATATCCGGAGCATCCGGGCCGTTCAGCACCTGGAAGCAATTATCGAACAGTGCCTGCGCTTTTTTGTCGGCGGTAAGCATTTCAGCAATAGCTGCCATGTTATTATTAGCAATGGTGGTAGAGGCCCAAACCACACCCACAGTAACCGTATTTACTGCACCGGGTTTCAGGGTGAAAGGTCCGGCCGACTGCAGTAAACGACGATCAGCAGGAGTATTACCAACACTGTTCTCGTCCCATGGTGCCTGCACTGTTTGAGGCTGCTGGCAATTGCCACCCGTTCCCCAGGCATACGTTTGGTCCGAAGTTCCCGGGAACATGAAGTCGCAGGTAGGTCCAGGTTCATTGTATGCGTCACCTCCGTAGGTCAGGGGAAGACCATCCTTCCAGAATCCGGAGAGGTACCCGTAAATATGGTTTGCGTTTTCAGGATTTCCCTGATCCGACCAGTCGTTGTTATAATAAATGAACTTACTCATTACAATCTGTTCGCCCGGTTCATCTACCAGACAGTCGCGGTCATTGTCTTTACCATCGCCGAGATCTGCCAGAGGACCCTGGAAAAAGTCGACTCCGATTGCCGGGATATAATTTCCGTAGGAACCGGGACCACCATTACCGTCCTGGTTATCTCCGTTATAGCAGTAACCGATTCCGTTCTCTACATCGCAACCCACGTAATCATCGGTATAGTCACCAAGGTCAGCATCGATCCATTGTCCGAAGTAGCAGTCATTCAGCTGATAGGTGGAACGATTGATAACCTTATACTGATAAAAGGTCATATCATTCACCTCATCATTCGTGGTAAACGCAAAGGCTTGTGAATGCAATTCAAGACCAATGGCCTCAGCGCCGGATTCTGAGTGGATATTTCCTTTGTCATTAAACACCCACCAAAGTGTTTCATCACCAAAGAGTCGCGCAGCACATCCGCGGGTTCCGGTAATATCGTAATCAGGGTAGTCACCGTCATAGGGGTTATACACCCCATCTCCGTTATAATCGAAGAACGGTGCCAGATAATGAGATTCGTTATACGCTGAATTTCCGTTTCCCGGCCACTGGATCATTGAAGTTGGAACCTGGGGGCTTCCGGCGAGAAAGCTGGCATAGAAATCCTCCACTTCTTTTCTGTTCACACGATAGTGCTTATCATAATAATCACAGCGGCTCTGATCAATCGATACACTGACTGTATCGAGGGGTCCGGGCCAATAGTCGTTACCGCTCTGACGGTAGGTCATGGCGGCTACTTTGAGCTGCCCTCCGGCATCGATACCTCCTATCCAAAGTGATCCGGCAAAGAGTGAGTGGTCGCCACTTCCCTTGGGAACTTCGTACTTGGCATTTTGAAGATCCCACCACATATCGCCGCCTGTAAGAATACGTGCACGTACGTTGTTGATCTCAAGGTCAGTTTGTGAACTTCCCGCGTTACAAGCTGCTGCGATCTGGTTCGGGCTGGAATTTCTCTGGGGAGTTCCCAGATTTTCCCTTCCGAAAGAGATCTGAGCTACTGCCAGCAAGGATGCCGAAAAAAGAGCCAGTCTCATGTGTCCTGATGTTTTTGATTGAAAATTCATAGCCATCTATGGTTGAGTTAGGGGGATTAGAATTCAAGTGCCACGCCCAATCGGATACGGCGCGGGATAGAATAGTTAGAAGGATTATTCACTTTGATGCCATACAGATCGATAAACGAAGTAGGACTTACCTGAGCGTTGATGGTACTCTGAGCTTCTGCGCTGGCCAGGAATCCATCGTCATCGGGGTTACCGGTATAGGCATATACATTTTGGATATTCTTTGTATTGAGAACGTTGAGCACCTGCAGGTATACATTAATATTTACAGGGTTTCCCTTGTCTTCTCCTTCTTTCTTCTTACCAAAAGTGCGCTCAAAGCTCTTATCAATCCGCAGGTCCATACGATAATTCCAGGGGAGGTAAGAACCATTCACGGAACCTTTCAGGGTGGAACGCTGTGCGATTCCAAATGCAGCGGCCTGCGTAACGTTACCCTGCTTGGTATAAGGCAATCCGGATCCCGCACGGAATACCACGTTCATTCCCACATCTTTCAGCCACTGTACGCTTTTCTCTTTGTCGGTACCCTTTCCTTTGGTGTAAACCGGTCCGCGGTAATTCTTCCCGCTTCCAAAACGATAGTCAAAGTTTGCAACAATGGTGTGACGCTGATCGAAGTCAAGGGGCATGGTGGTACGCAGGTTTGGTAATCCCTGGCTTACGAGGTTATATCCTCCAGAGGCTGAAGAACCGGTGCCGTCAGCGAACTGCAGGGTGTAGGATGCCGTCATCTGCACACCCTGACTCCTGCGAAGGTCGTAGGCTACAGAGAAACCTTTTACCGTACCGAAGTCGATGTTTCCGTAAGAGATATAATTCATCGGGTAAGCATAGTTCACATTTACGATCTGGATCATATCACGCAATTCCCGATAGAATGCAGAAATGGTGATAGCAGAATTTTTCTTTTCACTCAGTGTTTGAGAGAATCCGAGTTCGTAGTCTGTGGTGCGCTCCGGTTTCAGATCAGGGTTGTTAATAACCACTCCCTGGTTAGACGTCATAAAGTAATAATCCAGGATCTCCATCCGGTTATTTGAGGATGGGCGCTGGGTCAGCACATCGTAGTGAGCAAAGAAGTTAGCCACATCGGAAATAGGGAAAGAGAATGCAACCCGGGGCATGATAGTTGGCTTAGGCTGATAATCCTTGAAGGCTGTGGCATCAATTTCTGACTTGGAGGGATCCTGAAGATAAGGAGTGATGGTTCCTGTTACACTACCTCCTGCAATAACGGAAGGATCCTGCAACAGGTTTCCGCTTGCATCATACCAATCATCCCCATCACGATATCCCAGAATGGTTGTTGGGTTAATATTATCCACGTAGACCACATAATCGTCTCCCATGTTAGTCGGGTGAGAGCCGTTGGGGTTGAGTGTACCTGCCACTTCGGAAAGTGTTTTTGCGGGATACAGGAGATACTTATCAGAAAGTACCATTTGGTTAGCGTCAAAGAGGTCAACACGAACTCCCACGTTGAATTTGATGTCCTTGAAGTCAAATTTATCCTGAATATATCCAGCAATATACGTTGGGCGATACGCGTCGATGGAGCGTGTGAAGTTTCCGTCCTCATCCTTCTTCGTAAAAAAGTCGTTGAAGGAAATCTTGTCCTTCAGCGGTTTTCCGTCATGCGAATATCCATAGTAGTTAACAATAGAAGCTCCTGAGTTCAGCAGGTCATCAGCCGAGAACATGCTGATATCGAAAGTTCCGGGATCGTAGGAGTCAATATCGATGTATTCACCGGCCCCGAGACCCAGTTTTTCGCGAAGCTGTGCGTCGAAGTACCGTTGCGTACTGCTATTTATTGCGTAGTTATAATCGTAGTAGGGATAGGTTCCTGACAAGTAGGGATTATAGATGGGATTAGCGAGATCAAGCTGATCCAGGTGGAAATTCGCGAGCTGGCGCATGAGTCCCCAGATTCCGATCGGGGTAATTCCCCAGTAGCGATCCACGCGCTGTTCATATTCGAATCCGGCTTGTACCGCGTGCGATTTAATGTCTGCACTAAAATGGGCTCTTACGGAGAACTGTGATGTGTTGGTTACGTTATAACCGCCATATTGTCTTCCTGTGTTATACCACAACGAGTAAATATTGGATGGACGATCGCCGTTGCGGAGGCCGCCCAGCAGGAAGATCTCATCCAGGTTATTCGGATCACCGGGAAGCAAATCGTAAACAAGGGATGTGTAATTGGCGCCGAACTCATTCCGGTCATCACGCTCAAACGTTACCAGGGTATCAAGGTATCCGGCAAGGTGGTATTCAATCTGGTTGCCATTTTGTTGTGCAAGATAAATTGGCTGCCGGTAGGTTTTGAACTTCCCGATAAAGCCGTAATCGAAGAGATTATCCTTGTGGTTGTCATCCTGTTCTGTGCGCTTGTACTGAGCGTAGTTGACCTGAAGAGTATAATATGCGTTTTTGATATTGGAGGTGGACTTATCGTCCTTGCTCACCTCATCACTTCCAAACTTCTGTGTGATCTTGGCAAACGTTCTCCAGGTGTTGGTGATAACCTGAGGGTTGTTGGAGGGGTTATACAGGGCATACTCATAGATATAGGAGTGTCTGTTGTTGTAATCTACAGATCCACCCACGGTAAGAGTAAAGTTTTTGGACACCCTGAAGTCGAGCTTTGCATTCAGTCTCAATGACTTGGAACGAACATTCTGGCGATATTTTATTTTCTCAAGCGAATCCATGGTGATGAATTCCGAGCTCTTATAAGTTCCGAATCCTACATCTGAGATGATGAGCGGTGTTGTGTTCAGCTTGTCAAGAATATCATCTTTTACCTTATAGGCTCCGATTGCAGAGGGATCATCGTCTTTTTCATTTACATATTCACCGGAGACAATGTATCCGATAACGGACTGTTTAACACCTGTTGAATCCTTTTTAGAAAGAATTGGTCCTCCCACGGTAAAACCGAGGAAGTTATAACCATAGGCATCTAAGAACTGGGAAGTAATCCCTTCCACGCCGCCAAAAAATTCTGATTGCGGGCCACGGGTAGAGATGGAGATGATACCACCTGTTGCATCACCGTACATTGCCGGAACTCCACCGGTAATTACGGAAACCTGTTCGATGGAGGACTGGGGCAGGCCGGAGGATCCGATCACTTTTTGTCCGTCGATGTAATAATCCGTTCCCTCGGATCTTGATCCGCGGATATTAATATCACCTCCTTCATCTTCCTGGAACACCCCGGCAGTAGTAGAAGCAACAGAGTTGATATTCTTAGAGGGCATGTTTTGGTATTCCTCTCGTGTAACCGTACCTCCGGATTTGGTATCGGGGTCAATGAGTGGTTCGATGTATTCAACAATTTCCACCTGATCCAACTGCTGCGTAGTGGGGGTGAGGGGGATATCGAGGTATGTTGTTTTATCCGAGGAGATGATCACTCCATCAATCTGTTTGGTTCCGTATCCGACATACGTTGCTTTAACGGTGTATTTACCCGGAGGGAGGGGCTTGAGCGTATAGCCTCCCTCAATATCCGAAACGGTGGTCAGCACCTGATTTCCCCCGTTGAAAATACCCACATTAGCGAATGGGATCGGTTCGTTGTTAGAGGCGTCTTTTACGATTCCCTTAAGGATACCGTTTCCCTGACCGTAAGCAAAGGCTCCGGACATGAGAACGACCGCAACGAATGAGAAAATTTTGCGCAGCATATTCAAGAATTTACGTTAGTGGTTTCGTGCCAGTTAAAGTGCGTAAATATAGGAATAAATGATTTCGACGGATAATTTTTTTTATCCACCCGAAAGGCACTGATTTTCAGTGAAATCGACGATTGAAAACCTCTGAAAAAATAAGGGCTTTTTGAGCATCAAAATCCACCATCAATGGGTGCTTTCCGGAACGTACGTCCCTGAACTGTTCTACAATCTCGGCTACCTGTTCCGCAGGCAACTGGTCGGGGGGATGTTGCTGGTGGGATGTTGTAGAAAAGGGTGTTGCTGATAACGAAGATAGTGATTTCTTTTTGCCGGCCAAATGTTTTTTCGATTTTTCTCTCTTTTCGGTCAAAAAGTCCTTGTGCTCCTGATGGATTTCGAGCTTGGAGGGCTTCTTTTTAGGTGCCGCTACGGATTCTTTAACAGGTCTAATTTCCTTTTTCCGGACTTGTTTCCCCTGCATCAGATCTTCGAGCATTTTCCGTACATCCTGTTCAGTTTCTGATTCCGGGAGTGTTGTTTTTTCGGAGACAGTTTGGCCGGCTCGCTTCCTTTTTGCTTTCGCCACTCCGCCGATGATGCTAAAGAGGAACCAAAGCACCCCAATGATAATATAGATATAGTCTCCGATATCCATCAGTGTCTTTTTTGCTTATTGTTCCGGAGTGCTTTCTTCTTACTTCTCTTCATTCTTCTCCTGGTTTTCTTGGTTTGCAATCGTTTATGATGCTCCTTGACGGCTTTTTTTTGCGATTTCTCAAGTTTTCGCTGCTCTTTCCACTTTTTCTTGTCCTTCTTTCTCATCTCCCGCCGGCTATCAGGACTTTTCGGCTTCTTGTCGCCTCCTCCATCTCCTCCGTCCTGCGCCAGAAGTGGCATCGCCAGAATCATGACCAGCCAGATCAGACATACTCTGAGGATACGCATCAATCAAAGTTAACGAATTCGCAGGAGGTGCCGAAAATTTTTATTTGGTAATTTTGTTGTAGCGTTATGTTTTTCAGATTCCGTACTTGTTTATGGCTGATTGTTCCACTGCTTCTTCTGTCGTGCCGGCGGGAGAAGCCCAGTATTCCGTATATCTACGTGGATTTTTACGTCAACATTACCGATCCCAATTTCAGCGCTCTGAATGCGGTCTCAGGCTATGTGTACGTCACCGGAGGTTCCAAAGGCATTATCCTATACAGAAAAGGAGCCAACGAATTCATGGCCTATGACCGGCATTGTCCTTATGATCCTGATGCATCCTGCAGCAGGTGTGTGGTAGAGACTTCCGGGTTACTGGTAAAAGACGATTGCTGCGGTTCTGTTTATTTGATAACCGACGGCAGCCCTTCCTCCGGCCCGGGCACTTCATCCGATCCTCTGCTTCAATACCATACAACATTTGATGGCATGAACATCCACGTTACAAATTAAAAACGGGGCATGCGCCCCGTTTACCTTTCATTTGTACAATGATCAATACCGGTAATATTCCGGTTTAAAGGGTCCCTCTTTTTTCACGCCGATATATCCAGCCTGCTTTTCCGTGAGGGTATCAATTTCCACTCCGATCTTTTTCAAATGCAGACGGGCCACTTTTTCATCCAGCGCTTTGGGAAGGGTGTACACCTTGTTCTCGTATTTTCCGTGGTTCTTCCAAAGTTCAAGCTGAGCGAGCGTCTGATTCGTAAAGGAATTACTCATTACAAAAGAAGGGTGACCCATGGCACAGCCCAGATTAACGAGTCTTCCTTCAGCAAGTACGATGATATCCTTTCCGTTCACCGTATATTTATCCACCTGAGGTTTGATCTCCTCACGGGAATTTCCGAACCTGGTATTAAGCCATGCCATATCAATCTCATTATCAAAGTGGCCGATATTACAAACAACCGCGTTATGTTTCATTGAGAGAAAATGGCGGTCGCAGATAATATCACAGTTTCCCGTTGCGGTTACAATAATGTCCGCTTCCTTCACCGCGTCATCAATCTTTTTCACCTCATAGCCCTCCATGGCGGCCTGCAAGGCACAGATTGGATCAATTTCGGTTACGATCACTCTCACCTTGGCTTCCTTCAATGATTCCGCGGATCCCTTCCCGACATCGCCGAAGCCTGCCACTACAGCTACTTTCCCGGCCAACATCAAATCGGTAGCCCGTCGAATGGCATCCACCAGTGACTCGCGGCATCCGTATTTGTTATCGAATTTTGATTTGGTTACGGAATCGTTCACATTGATTGCCGGCATCGGCAGTGTACCTTTCTCCATGCGTTCATACAGTCGGTGAACGCCTGTAGTGGTTTCTTCTGAAAGTCCTTTGATACCTTTAATAAGTTCAGGGTATTTGTCGAGGACCATATTGGTGAGATCACCACCGTCATCGAGGATCATATTCAGCGGCTGTCGGTCTTTGCCGAAGAACAATGTTTGTTCAATACACCAGTCAAACTCCTCAGCATTCATTCCTTTCCACGCATAAACCGCAATACCGGCCTTTGCGATCGCGGCGGCCGCATGATCCTGCGTTGAGAAAATATTACAAGAACTCCAGGTGACCTCTGCTCCGAGTTCTGCCAGCGTTTCGATCAGCACTGCTGTCTGAATAGTCATATGAAGACATCCGGCAATGCGAGCTCCTTTCAGGGGTTTTTCCTTTCCGAATTCTTCACGCAATGCCATGAGTCCGGGCATCTCCTGCTCGGCAAGACGGATTTCCTTTCTACCCCATTCCGCCAGGGAGATATCTTTAACTTTATACGGAACGAAAGTGTCTGTTTTTGTGTTTGTTGCCATTGATTGTTGTTTTCTAGAAGTTTAAAAACGGAGGTCAAAATTACTGAATCGAACTCAGTCGGACAAAAAACTAAGTTTCTGAAATCCAATGAGATAAAAATAAAAAACCCCTTCTAAGAGGGGTTTAGAAAGATGAAACGCGCTGGTATCAGGGCCAAATATAGTTTCCGGACTTGTCGATATAGCCGAAACTGAAGCCAGGCTTGAGGTCGCCGGATTTAACCTTTGCAAGTCCGCCCTGAAAGGACGACATATAGTCAAAACTTTTTGCGATAACCACCTTTCCGGATTTATCAATATAGTTCCACTTAGGGTTTTTGGTATCGAGTGTAGTTGAAACACAGGCAAGACCATCTTTAAAGTGATCTGCTCCATAGAACTGATAATCGATTACAAGCTTCCCGGTTTTGTCAATGTAGCCAAACTTCCCTGTTTTAAAATCTCCTTTGCGAACCAGTGCCAGACCATCGGAGAATGTATAAGCCCGATCAAACTGGAAATCAATAACGACCTTCCCTGTTTTATCGATGAATCCCCATTTCCCTGTTGCTTCATCACCCTTCCGGACGTTTGCCATTCCCTGAGAAAAATCGAAGGTTTCATCATAGATAAAATCAACCACCGCTTTACCGGATTTATCAATGAATCCCCACTTTTTTCCTTTTTGAACCCGGGCGAGTCCCTCTGAGAAATAATAAGCTCCGTCGTATTCTGCTTTGATTACGATGTTGCCCGATTTGTCCACGAATCCGTATTTATTGGCAGAATACACACGGGCAAGACCTTCGGTAAAACGGTAGGCAAAATCAAACTTAAAATCAATAACTACCTTTCCTGTTTTGTCCACATAGCCCCATTTTCCACCCTTTTTTACGGCGCATAAGCCTTCGGAGAAATACTCAGATACCTTATCAAATTCAGCTTTGACTACCAATTTACCAGAAACATCCACGAATCCGCGTTTGCCCCCGGAGGTAATACTTCCCATTCCTTCAGAAAATTTCTCGGCAAATTCATATGCCGGGGCGATAACTACTTTGCCAGATTTGTTGATGTATCCCCACTTTCCCTTTTCCTGAACAGGGAAGAGTGCGTCCTGGGCAAACAGGGAGGCTAAAAAATTCCAGCTAAGAATAGCAACAATCAGGATAGATACTCTTTTCATTTTCAGAACAATTAGAAGACGTAAATATGCATATTTTTTTAGATCGTTTGCGTGATTAAGTTTGCATGATTTTCAACAGGTGTTCATTACCTGCGTATTTTAGCAAAAAGCTGTAATTGAAGCTTCTGAGTGATATTTTCGATGACGGTACGTCGCGAATAGGAATCTGGGAATCCGAAACCGGCAACGGGGAAGGATCGCTGCAGAATGGTATGCGCGGGAGCGGAGCTTCATCTCAGGTGTTGAGCTGTCTGCGTATGTTCCCCGGTTTGGAGAACAGTTACATAGTATACGACAAGAACGGAAAGCCTTACTTGAATGAGTCAACCCGGGGCAAGATATCCCTGAGTCATTCACACGGAATGCTTGCGATCATACATGACCGGAAATCGGAAACCGGTATAGATCTGGAAAAAGTAGGAGACAAGGTGATCAGGATCCGGCATAAATTTCTGCATCCTGACGAGCTGAGTGCATGCGGTGCGCAACCGGATGCCCGCGCTCTTCATATTTACTGGGGAGCAAAGGAAGCGCTGTATAAATGCTACGGAAAAAGAAGTTTGCACTTTTCTGAAAATCTCCGGGTAGAGGCATTCACTACCGAAACCGAAGGCGAAGTAAGGGGTGAAATCCGTGTTGCCGGGATCAGCAGAATAAAAAAACTGTATTATCGCTTCATGGGTCACTACTTGCTGGTGTATATTCGCAATTCATGAAGCCTGTGCCTTTTCTTTCGCATCTGGAGCGCTATCGCAAACAAAAAAAATGCGGGGTACTGGTATTAATTGATCCTGACAAAGCGAAGCCGGAAGAACTGAAGAGGCGCATTCTGCCCGGGGTGATGGCCTATCTTGTGGGTGGTTCTGTTATTACATCCGGCCGTATTGAAAAAACCATTCGTGCACTACGTCAATTGACCAACCGGCCCATCTTTCTTTTTCCAGGGCATTCCATTCAGACTGCAGAAGGAGCGGACGGCATTCTTCTTCCATCGCTTATCTCGGGAAGAAACCCGGATTACCTGATCGGGCAGCATGTTCATGCGGCCTTTGCCATTGAGCGAAGCGGAATGGAAGTGATTCCTGCCGGTTATATCCTTTGCGGGGGGGCGCGCGTATCCGGAACGCAGTACATCACTCAAACGTTACCAGTTCCATCCGACAAACCGGAACTCGTGATGGCCACGGCCCTTGCGGGCATACAATTAGGAATGAAAGTTATCTACCTTGAAGCCGGAAGCGGGCAGGATGCCCCCCCGGATAAAAAACTGGTGAAAGAAGTGGCACAGAGAATACAGGTACCTCTCATAGCAGGGGGCGGCATCCGAACCGCGTCCGGAATCAGCCAGCTGAAAAACGCCGGTGCCAGTGCGGTGGTTATTGGGAACATTCTTGAAACACATCCTGGTCTTCTCAGGGATTTTCTAAAAGCTGCCGATGACTGATCTTAAGCTCATCGTCATTACTTCTTCCGATAAAAAGGAGGATGAGGCCGGGCACATCACCCGAATGCTGGAAATGGGGCTTCCCACCCTTCACATGAGAAAACCCAAGCTTTCCACCGGCGAGCTGCGCGCGCTGATCCGTGAGATACCTTCTCACTTTCATTCGCGCATAATCATTCATTCTCATCATAATCTGGTACGGGAATTTGACCTTAAGGGCATTCATGTTACCCGGTTGCATAAAAAACGCTGGCTCCGTTTATGGCTGAATGAAAAACTATTCCGCTTCAAAGGTAAAATACCGGAACGCAGCTGTTCCTTCCGTAAGCTCGCCTCCTTATACGAAGAAAAGGATCCCTATACCCACGTTTTTCTCAGCCCGGTTTTTGATTCGCTCAGCGGAAGTCTTCAGAGCGGATTCAATGAGTTTAGTCTGCGGGCTGCGCTTGCGAAAACCCCCTACAAAGTGATCGCCCGCGGAGGCATCGAACTGGAAAAACTGGAAAAAGTAGCAGAACTTGGATTTGCGGGACTTGCATTTTATTCTGCGATATGGAAGAAGAAAAATCCTGCTGAAGCCTTCGAGAAAATTCTCCGAAGAGGTAAGGAGTTAGAAATCCGCTTTATTTAACCCTGGAAAGTCCGGCCTGCGCCTTCTGATCCAGACTTTGCTTGTACTGGTGATCAGAATAGGAAAGACACTTCCTATAATAGTAGGCTGCCATCTTCTTATTGCCCTGCGATTCCCATAACAGGCCGAGCATCAAAGCCGAGTTTGGAGCAAAATATCCTTGATCGGATGGTACTGTTTGCTGAATGACCCAGTCATAGGAATCCATTGCCTTGCTGATTTCGCCCATCTTTTCCTGAATCCGGGCCAAACGGTATACGGCCTCCATGCGGTGGAGCCTTTGCGGGAGGTCTCTGGAAGGAACGATTGCGAGTAAGGCTTTACGGGCTTCTTTATAGAACCCTCCGTCGAAATACAATCGGGCCAGCAGCAAAACAGGATGAGGGATTTCTCCGGTACTATGCTCACGCGTAGCCTGCCTGTCCTCATCAACAATGGTAGAGCCAGTAGCGGTAAGTTTATTCATGTACCTGGAGTAACCGGAAGTATCTCCGTTCACAAGATAAGACCATGCCAGCTTATGCAATGCTGATCGCCGGAACGTATGACCGTTAAAATGCTCCAGGTAATCCCGAAAATGTTTTCTGCAAAGGGTGTCGTTTTTATACAACAGGCACAGACCTTTCAGGTATCCGAGATAATGAAAAGAGAAATCCTCCTTTCCGGGAGAATAGGAATTCAGCAAGGGGAGTGCCTCTCTGCTACTCCCGCTCCGGATCAGAAGACTGGCACAGGCATAGATTCCGAGTGGCGTATTTCCCGATCTCCCCTCCCACTTCCGGATAATCTCTTCACGAAAAGCATCATCGGGATACAGGTTCAGGGAAATAAAAGAAAGATAGAACAGCGTCTCCTCTTGCAGCCAGGCATATACACTGTCGGTATCAGCACGCTCCAGTACCTCACATAATTCTCTGTATCCCTCGCTGACATTGCCCTGTAATCCCTTGAGCTCTGTGATCCATCGGTATTTTTCCGGCATGGAACCCAACAAACAACGGAGGAGTCCCATACTTTTCCGGGAAGGAAGGAAACCGGGGAAGTTTTTCAGATTTTGTTCCAACAATTTATATGCTTTGGCTATTTCCTTTGCAGCTGTTAGGTGCTCGCCAAATTTCATTCGCGCGAATGCCCATTGCAGTAATGTTTCGGCCTTGCAGTGCAGCGGCCAGGGCGACAACTTGTCTTCCCCGGCAGAAAACTGTTTCAAACGCTCCCTGCCATTTCGTTCTGCCTGAATAAAATGATACCGATCTTCTCCGATGGCGCACGAAAGAAAATCGATATAATTCTCCAGCAACAACCATACGCGGTTCGTTGGATCTTTCTGCTTTCCGTCACCTATCAGTTCCGAGGCTTTCCGGAAGTGCAAATTCATGATCTCCCCCATTGCTGCGGCTTCCTTCCGATCAAAATGATATCCGGCGGATAAATGAAGTGAGATACAGAACGCCAGAATTCCCGGCAGAAGACTCCTCATGTGTCAAAAATAAGAAAGGGATCGCGCGCGATCCCTTTAAGCCCATTGAATTTGTTTCAGATCAATCCTTCACCAAAACACCATCTTCCGCACCTACCAGCGAGGGATCTACCAGCAATCTTCCACAATGTTCGCAAACGATAATTTTTTTGCTCGCTTTAATGTCCAACTGTCGCTGAGGGGGAATTTTATTGAAGCATCCGCCGCATGCATCACGCTGAACCGGTACAACTGCCAGACCATTCTTGGCATTTTTACGTATACGTGTATAGGCATTGAAAAGCCGGTCCTCCAGCATCTTCTCCGCTGTTTTTGATTTCTTCACCAATTCCTGTTCTTCCTTCTCAGTTTCTGCGATAATCTCATCGAGTTCTGCCTTTTTTGCCTTGAGATCCTTCTTCTTTTCCTTGAGCTCCTCGTTCGCCAGTTCAATTACTTCATTCTTGGCGATAATCTGTGCTTTTGCCTCTTTAATCCGTTTATCGGAGAGCTGGATCTCCAGGTTTTGGAATTCAATTTCTTTGGTGAGTGAATCATACTCACGGTTATTGCGCACTTTGCTTTGCTGCGATTCATATTTCTTTATCGCTGCAGCTGCTTCCTTCATTGAGTTCTTACGATCTGAAATACTGGTCTCCAGTGCCTTCAGCTCCTCATTCATATTATTAATGCGCGTTTCAAGACCCGTTACCACGTCCTCCAGGTCGCATACCTCCAGAGGGAGCTCACCACGAATCGTCCGAATCTTGTCGATGGAGGAGTCTATGTTCTGAATATTGAACAGTGCCCTCAGTTTATCGGCTACTGCCACATCTGCTTTATCGTTCTTGTCTTTTGCCATGTTCAGAAATAATTGACCGGATTTGTTTGAATTTTAGAAAAATGGATGGCAAATTTAGGAAATTTCTTCCTTATCGCCTCGTAAAACAACTCAGTTGTAAACTGTTCACTTTCAGCATGTCCCACGTCGGCCAATACCAATCGCCCCTCTGCGAGGAAGAAGTCATGATATTTTAAATCCCCGGTGATGAACACATCAGCCCCGGCCCGAACGGCATCGGGTATTAAAAAGGCACCGGAACCTCCGCAGAGGGCCACCTTCTTTATGGGCCGGTCAAGAAACGGGCTATGCCTTATGATACCCGTTCCGAAAATGGCCCGGATCCAGTAGAACAATTTTTCTTCCGGCATTGCCACCGGTAGTTCCCCTATGAGTCCTGCACCCGTTTGCGGAAGGGCATTTAAAAGGGGAAAGATATCAAAAGCAACTTCTTCATAAGGATGTACATGCAGCAGTTCCTGAACCACCTCCGCTTCCTTCCATTGCGGAAGCACCACCTCTATCCGCTTTTCTTTTTCAAGGTGTCTTTGTCCTTTTTTTCCCACGAAGGGGTTGGTTAACTCATTCCCCCGGAAAGACCCTGTACCCATAACGCTGAAACTGCATTCCGAATAATTTCCGATGTGGCCTGCACCGGCTTTAAACAAAGCATTCAATACTTCAGACACCCGGGCCTGGGGGCAAAACGTAACGAGCTTACGCAGTTCGCCCCGGCGTGGAGCCAGAACTTTCACTTTACGAAGCCCGAGCTTCTCTGCAATCTTTCCGTTCACCCCATGAAGAACATTATCCAGACTGGTATGGCAGGCATAGATGGCTATATCCTTTTTCACGGCGAGGACGATTATTCGCTCCACTTCATTTCGTCCGGTGAGACCTTTCAATGGTTTGAAAATGACCGGATGATGGACAATCACAAGGTTGCATTTTTTCCGCTGTGCTTCCTTAATTACCCCTTCTGTACAATCGAGTGCCAGCAGAATGCCTTTCACTTCCGCAGCAGGGTCGCCACACTGTAATCCGCAGTTATCATAACTTTCCTGAAGCACCGGGGGTGCCAGTTGTTCCATAAGCTGGATGATCGCGTTCAGTTTCATCAATGTAGTTTTGCCAAAAATAATCATTCGAACGGGTTGGAAGCCTTTATCTTTGTCCTCCGCCACAATGAAAAAACCTGACACCACCAGTTGGATCCTGCTTTTAATACTATCCTGTATTTGGGGCAGTTCATTCATACTGATGAAATTGGGAATGGAGGTGTTTCCGGATGACGCGGTGGCTGCCCTGCGACTGAGCTTCGCGTTTCTCTTTGTACTTCCTTTTTGGTTTTTCCGGTTTCGTAAGGAACATTTCAAACACTGGCCGGCACTTATGGTTTCCGGTGTGTTCGGGAATCTATTTCCGGCGTTTCTTTTCACCTTCGCGGAAACGCAGGTGAGCAGTGTACAGGCGGGAATGCTGAATTCCTTCACACCTCTGGCTACACTGGTGCTGGGAAGCATTTTCTGGAATGTAAAAGCCGGCAAGGAAGGTATACTGGGAGTACTTCTCGGACTTTGCGGTGCCTGCGGACTCTTTTTATTCGGTGAAGGGGAAGATAACAGCCGCTGGATTTATTCCGCCGCCGTGATACTGGCCACCCTGATGTATGGTCTTTCTGTGAACGTGATCCGCCAGTACCTTTCGGAGCTGGACCCGCTTACAATCACCATGTGGTCTATGACCTTTTGCGGGCTACCCGGCCTGATCTACGTACTAACAGGTGACACAATAGCCATCCTGGCAGAAAATGAGCATGCCGGACGCAGCCTCTTTTTCATTGGGATCCTGGGGGTAATCGGCTCTGCGGTAAGCGTGATCCTCTTTAACCGGCTCATTCAGAGATCCACGGCGCTCTTCGCCTCCTCGGTGACTTATCTTATTCCGGTTGTTTCGCTCCTGCTGGGTCTTACCTATAATGAAAGCGTGAGTACAGGCCAGGTGTGTTCTATGGGATTGATTCTCAGTGGGATATGGGTAATTAATAAAAGGAAATGAGGTTTGGCTGGCTGCCAAACATTTGCTACCTTCGCAACCCCGAATTCGGGGATTTAATAAACCCTTATTAATCAATAACATTATGTACGCCATTGTAGACATAGCCGGGCAACAATTTAAGGTTCAGAAGAACCAAAGAGTGCTGGTGCACCGCCTGGAGGCTATCGAGGGTTCGCAGATTGAGTTCGACCGCGTATTGCTGGTTGATAACGACGGCAAGATTGCCGTAGGCAAACCACTCGTTGACGGTTACAAAGTAGCCGCGAAAGTTCTCGGACACGTTCGCGGAGAGAAAGTGATCGTATTCAAGAAGAAAAGAAGAAAAGGCTATGCCGTTAAAAACGGGCATCGTCAGGATCTTTCAGAGATCCTGGTTCAGGCGATCCTTGCAAAGGGAGAGACTTTCAAAGCGGAAGAAACGGAAGTAAAAAAGCCGAAGACAAAGGCCGTTACGAAGGCAGAGCCGGCCGATGAAACAGAAACGGTTGCAGAGAAAAAAGCGCCGGCAAAAAAGACTGCTGCAAAAACAACCAAGAAGAAATAAACAATAAAATCCCAACGCCATGGCACATAAGAAAGGTGAAGGTAAAGTAAAGAACGGACGCGATTCGAACGCGAAACGACTTGGCATTAAGATCTTCGGAGGACAACCTGCGCTGAGTGGTAATATTATCGTCCGTCAGAGAGGCACGCGTCATAACCCGGGAAAAAATGTAGGAATGGGCAAGGATTTCACTCTTTTCGCACTGACCGACGGTATTGTTGAATTCAGAAAGAAGAAAGACAACCGTTCATACGTTTCCATCATTCCCGTAGAAACCAAGTAAACCGTTTCCAGGTATTAAAGGATCTCCCGGTTTGTCAGGTCGGGAGATTTTTTTTTGATACTTCTCAGTCTTTAACTTTGAATATTCCAATCGTATGCTTCAGATACAACTGATCCGAGAACAGAAAGACCTGGTGATTCAAAAACTCGCCGTTAAGAATTTTGACGCTTCAAAGCGGGTAGATGAAATCCTGAACATTGACCAGGAGCGGCGCAGTACACAGCAGGAACTCGAAGCTCTGAAAGCGGAAGCGAACCGGCTTGCAAAATCCGTCGGTGACTTATTTAAGTCCGGCAAGAAAGCGGAAGCCGAAGAGTTGAAGAACAAGAGTATCGCACTAAAGGAAACAGAAAAAAAGCTGGAGTTAGTGTTATCGCAAATGGAGAGAAGGCAACACGATTTGCTCGTACAGCTACCAAATATTCCTTCGGACCAGGTGAGACCGGGCAAAACCCCGGCAGACAATGAGGTTGTGGAACAGTCAGGTAACATTCCGGAATTACCCGGTGATGCGAAACCGCACTGGGAGCTGGCAACGAAATACGATCTGATCGATTTTGAATTGGGAGTAAAACTCACCGGTGCCGGATTTCCGGTGTACAAAGGACACGGAGCCAGGCTGCAGAGAGCGCTATTGAATTTCTTTCTTGACAATGCTACCCGGGAAGGCTACCGTGAAATACAACCGCCTGTACTGGTTAACGCAGATTCCGGATACGGAACCGGCCAGCTTCCCGACAAGGAAGGGCAAATGTACCATGTGCAGGAGGATGATTTGTACCTCATCCCTACTGCGGAAGTTCCCATCACAAATATATACAGAGACGTTATTCTTAAGGCTTCAGATCTTCCCATCCGGAATTGCGGTTACACTCCCTGTTTCAGGAGAGAAGCCGGAAGTTATGGAAAGGATGTGCGGGGCTTGAACCGTTTACACCAATTCGACAAAGTGGAGATCGTACAGATTGCCCATCCTTCCGAAAGCTACACAATACTGGAAGAGATGAGAAATTACGTAACCGGTCTTTTAAAACAGCTTGAGCTGCCATTCCGAGTGCTCCGGCTTTGCGGAGGAGATATGAGTTTCGCCTCTGCGCAAACGTACGACATGGAAGTGTACAGTGCCGCTCAAAAAAAATGGCTGGAGGTTAGTTCTGTTTCCAACTTTGAAACCTTTCAGAGTCATAGAATGAAGCTGCGCTTCAAAGATGAGCAAGGAAAAACCCAACCCGCCCATACATTGAACGGGAGCGCTCTTGCCTTCCCTCGTATAGTGGCCGCATTGCTGGAAAATAACCAGAGTGAAAACGGTATCCGGATTCCTAAGGCGCTGGTACCTTATACAGGCTTTGACCGAATTCAATAAACATGAAAACCGTACTTCTCAGCTCCCTGCTTATCGTTACGCTTTTTTTGATGCCGTCATGCGGCGGCGATCTTTATCAAACGGAGATCAGGACCATAGACAGTCTGCTCACAGCACTGGATAGTGCAGAAAAAGCATTTTGGACTATTGACTCCGCAGCAGCGCGCACAGCCTATGCCGACGTAAATAAGGACCTCGGACATTTAACGAATCTGATCCAGGACACGCTGGAGAAAAACGAAGCTCTTTTGCTCTCCAGATACAGGGGTATACGAAAGCCACTGCGGGAGTATCTTCTTAAGCAAACTGTGATGAAAAAGGAGATTACCATAACACGCAAGCAGCTTGAGGATCTCCGCCACGACCTTGACAAGGAATTACTTACAAAGGAAAACGCCCAGCTGCATTTCACCAAAGAATCAGGGTTGGCCCGTCTTTTGATCAATTCACTCTATATCAGTACTGAGTCTGTGGACATTTTCCTTCGCCGTTATGCGGAGGTGAACCCTTCGATTGATTCACTCGTACAAGTAAAAGAGCAGCAGCTTCAGAAGAAAACAATCCCTTGAAACACGGTTTACTGTTATTATTCATTCTTATTTGCTCTTCCGGTTTTAGTCAGACGGGCAACGACGAACTGCTGGCAGCACAGTACTACCAGAACAAGGAATATGACAAAGCGCTGATCTACTACGAAAAGCTTTACCAGAAAAAGGACAATCAGGCATATTACAAATACTACGTTGACTGTCTCATTGAAACCAAGGCATATAAAGAAGCAGAAAAAGTTATCCGGAAAAGAATTAAGGCAGAACCGGGCTCGCTGTACTATTATGTTGACTTAGGGTTGGTCTATCTGCGCGCCGGCGAGGAAACCAAAGCTAAAGAACAATTCGAGAAAGCAATTTCCCAGCTCAGTGAGGAAAACAATCAGGTTTTTGTGGTTGCCAAATCCTTTCTGGCCATCCGCGAATACGATCTGGCAATAAAAACGTATGAAAAAGGAAGAAAACTCATGAAGGGATCTTACCCCTTCAATTTCGAGATTGCCCAGGTGTACGGCCAAAAAGGAGAATACCCTTCCATGATCGGAGAAATCCTGGATGTACTGCTGATTAATATATCGTATAAGCAGAGTGTGGAAGACGCTTTGGCTCCCTTTCTGGAAGACGGCACCGGAAACAAACGCGTAGATCTTGTTCGCACCGAACTACTTAAACGAACGCAGAAATTCCCGGATAAAATCATTTTTTCTGAAATGCTCATCTGGCTTCTCATACAGCAGCGGGAATTCGAAGCCGCATTCACTCAGGTTAAGGCACTTGATAAACGGTTAAAGGAAGAAGGGCAGCGGGTCATGGAGTTGGGAACAGTGTGTGCGGGAAATGAGATGTATGAAACAGCCATCCATTGTTACCAGTATGTACTCAACAAAGGAAACAATGGGAGTTTTTATATCGCCGCCCGGCAGGAGTTACTGAATGTAATGTATAAAAAAGTTGTAGGAAGGAATGACTATACCCCTGCAGATCTGATGGAGTTGGAAAAGAATTATCAGATTGCTCTGGAAGAACTTGGGAAGAGTTCCGCCACCATTTTTCTGATCAGGAACCTGGCACACATTCAGGCTTTTTACCTGAACAAACTGGACGAACCGATCAGCTTACTGAATGATGCACTGATGATGGGTGGTCTCACTCCCGGTGCTGAGGCGGAATGTAAACTGGAGCTGGCCGACATTCTTCTGCTCAAAGGTGAGATATGGGACGCCTCCCTGATGTATTCACAGGTGGAAAAAGCCATGAAACACGATGTGCTGGGACATGAAGCAAAATACCGCAATGCCCGTCTCTCATACTACATCGGAGATTTTAAATGGGCACAGGCCCAGCTCGATGCATTGAAAGGTGCTACCTCTAAACTCATTTCGAACGACGCCATGGATCTGAGTCTGCTGATAAGCGATAATTCCACTCTTGACACCAACCTGGTGCCCCTGATAATGTTCGCACGTGCTGATTTGCTTTTTTTCCGAAACAACTTTGATCTCTCTCTGAGCACCCTTGACTCTATCCGCACATTATTTCCCGGCCATATGCTTACTGATGAGATCTTGTTTAAAAAATACCAGATCGCCATGCGCCGGGGAAAATGGCAGGAGGCCGCCGGATTTTTACAGTTAATACTGAAAGATCATTCTTTTGATATTTACGCGGATGATGCGTGCTTTAAACTCGGTGATCTGTATGAACACCAGTTATACGATCCTGACAAAGCAAGAGAATATTATGAACAGGTGCTTCTCAAATTTCCAAACAGTCTGTTCTCCGTGGAAGCCCGCAAAAGATACCGCCGTCTCCGCGGCGACGGAATGAACTGACACGCATGATTATTTACAACGTCACGATCAATATTGAAGAATCCGTTCACGATGAATGGCTTCATTGGATGAAGGAACACCATATCCCTGCCGTGATGGCAACCGGCTATTTTCTGGAAAACAGGTTTTGCCGGGTTCTGGTGGAAGAAGAAAGCGGAAAAACATATTCCGTACAGTATACCTGCGCAACGATGGCAGATCTGGAAGAATATCGTTTAAAGGAGGCCCCGCGCCTTCAACAAGAGCACCTGGAACGATTCAAGGATAAATTCGTGGCGTTCAGAACGCTGCTCGAGATCGTTTCAAAATGACCGAAAAAGTAAGGCCTAAAAAACATCTTGGTCAGCATTTTCTCAAGGATAAAACTATTGCGAAAAAAATTGCCGACTGCCTGCAACTGCATGAACAGCGTCCGTACGTGCTGGAAATTGGACCCGGTACCGGCGTGCTGACGGAATATCTATTACAGTGTCGCGGTGTTGATCTGAAAGTAGCAGAGATAGATCCGGATTCCATTTCCCATCTCAATAAACATTTCCCTGCACTGGAGGGTCGAATCCTGGAAGGAGACTTTCTCCAGATGGACATTAAGAAGATGTTTCCGGATGAATTCGCCGTTATCGGTAATTTCCCATACAACATTTCCAGCCAGATTCTGTTTCGTGCTTTTGATCACCGGGCCATTATCTGGCAGGTCACAGGCATGTTTCAGCGGGAAGTAGCCAGGAGGATCACCAGTCCGCACGGGAACAAGGATTACGGAATTCTCAGTGTTCTTTTCCAGGCCTTTTATCACTGTGAATATCTCTTCACTGTGAATGAAGGGGTTTTTGATCCTCCTCCGAAAGTAAAATCGGGTGTAATACGAATGATCAGAAAGGAAAATTTTAATCCGGAATGCAATGAGTTGCTTTTCCGTGAAGTAGTAAAAGCTGCGTTTAATCAGCGCAGAAAAACGCTGCGCAATGCGCTGAGCCGGCTTTGTGGTTCATACGGTTTCAGCGCTGCCGGATTGCCTTTCAGTGACCTGCGGGCAGAGCAACTGTCCTGGGAAGAATTCCTTGAGTTAACCAGAGCTATTCAGGGGAAAATCACACCATCACAATCGCTGCAGTAAACTCCGGGTATTACTGCATTGTACTTCCGGCATACCGATTTAACGAATTCATTTGCCAGGACAGCATATCCTTTTTGATGCGGGTGGTATCCATCAAGTGAGAAAAAGCCTCCACTTACAAACGTACTGTTCAGTTCAACGCCGTTCCACATAGTGCCGGACTTTAATCCTGAGAAAAAGGAATGCATATCGCACAGTGCCAACCCGTAATAAGATGCCCGCTCGTTAATCACAGAATTATAATGCTGCAGGAAAGAACGGAGCGTATTCATTTCACTGATGTCCAGCACATACCTGTCCGGTATTGGAGTGAATACTCCCATATAATTACACTTAACTGAATCCAAGGGCAATGTCAGCAGTAAGTATTCGCCTTCGATCATCTTACGGTAATTACCGGGAGAATCCGGATCGGCGATCACAAAACCATTTTGCCCGGCAACAAAATTGAACATATATCCTGTAAGCTGGTTGAGTGAATCTGCCTTTGATTGAGTAAGCTCCAACCCGTTCCAGGGAATGGTGGTATAGAAGGGAATAGCGGAAGGATCGGGAATATTCGCGATCACTCCTTTTGCACCGTTGGCACAGAGCGCTCCGAGATACTGATCGAGGTAATGCCAGAATACAGAACCCGAAGGAATAGTGAAAGACGTAGCACCGCTGCGGGCATGTTCATATATTTCTTCCATGCCGAACCACGCCGCAAAAAAAGTAGCCTGTTGCGCTACAGCATCCCCCTTCACCGTAGAATTACCGACATTGGAGGCGAACCGGTGGTAATACGGATTGGGATTTCCATTCTGCCATGAGGCAGAAAACGAAAGAGAAAAGTGATCCTGTATCCGTGCGTAGGGCACCGCCAGATTCTGAAAACTGTTTCCTGATATTCCGTCGAGATAAGGAGAAGCGAGTGACAGACCAAAGGTATCTTTCAACGGCTTGAGTGCCGATATACCCTCACAGTCCGTTTTATATCCCAGCCGCGAGGCATGTACAAAAACACCTTCCCAGGGTTTCGCATTGAGTCCTAATCCAAGATGATCTGGCATCAACGGCTGCCGGAATGATCCTCCCCCCACTTTGCTGAACTGACCGGCCATCAGCGCGCCGATAGAACGCTCCTGTCCTTTTTTCCACAATGCTCCGTCCTGGAAGCCCGTCATATAACTACCTCCCACCGCAATAAACTTCGAAAAATTCGCATCTCCTGCTGTGTACTCGGGTAATTCAAGATCCGGAGTACATGCTGCCAGCGCCCATAAAAAAAACAAGGCCGGTACAGGAAAATGCTGCCTGAGACGATGAAACATCAGAAGCCCGGAATATCAATATTGATCGCCTCGACTGATTTTATCTCCGGTACAGCACGCCGCACCGTGGCTTCAATCCCCGATTTCAGAGTCATCATGCTCATTGAACAGGACTGACAGGCGCCGGTGAGCCGGAGCAGAGCAACACCATCAGGTGTTACTTCCTCCAGTTCCACATTGCCGCCATCTGCTTCGAGATAAGGACGGATCTGTTCCAGCGCTTTTTCGACTTTCGCTTTAAGAGCTATTTGTGCTGTTTCATTCATGTTGATCGGCGGTGCTGGTTTCCTGAACATTTTCCTTCGGGCGGGCATTCAAAATAGCCAGTTGTTGTGCAATATTCCGGGCCACGCTGAGAAAAGCAAGAGACTGTGGGGTATTTTCTTGCAGCACAACGGGTCTGCCCGCATCTCCTGATTCACAAATACTTTGTATTAAAGGGATTTCGCCCAGAAATGGAATTTCCAATTGTGCAGCCAACGACTTCGCTCCTTCCTTGCCGAAAATATAATATTTGTTATGAGGAAGCTCCGCCGGTGAGAAATACGCCATGTTTTCTACCATACCGAGAACCGGCACCTTAAGCTGAGACATACGGAACATTGCAATACCTTTCCGGGCATCTGCCAGCGCCACCTGCTGAGGTGTGCTGACAATGACTACACCTGAGAGAGGTACAGACTGAACCAGTGAAAGGTGAATATCGCCCGTTCCCGGAGGAAGATCTACGATCATATAATCCAATTCACCCCAATGAACATCAGTGAACAGCTGTGTGAGTGCCCGCGTGGCCATTGGTCCGCGCCAGGGAATGGCCTGATCCGGGTCGGCAAAAAATCCGATAGACATAATCTGAATACCGTGAGCCTGCACAGGCACCATTTTATTTTTACCATCTACAGTCACCACTCCAGGTTTGTCGAACACGGCATCAAACATGATAGGAACCGACGGCCCATAAATGTCTGCGTCAACCAAACCTACCTTTGCACCCATTGAGGAGAGTGCGAGAGCCAAGTTCGCCGCTACCGTGGACTTCCCCACTCCACCCTTCCCCGAGGCAACAGCAATGATATTCTTTACAGAAGGAAGTAATGCATTCTTCCTGGAGGTAACACTGGCATCCATTTTTATGTTGATCACCGCCTGCTTATCCACATAATGAATGATTGCATTCTTTGCCGCATTATGTATCATGTCCTTCATGGGGCATGCAGGGGTTGTGAGCATAATGGTGAAAGAGACATTGCTCCCTTCCACCCGGAGGTCGCGCACCATACCAAGCGTTACAATATCCTTCTTCAGATCCGGATCCTCTACGTTACGCAGAGCCTCCAGTACTTTTTCTTTCGTGATGGCCATAATCTCATAAAGATACGATGAATTGGGCGTACTCAAAGTGAGAGTTCTGTTCCCGGATCCCAAAACAACTTATTGAATTTCAATACCTTATCCTTAGCTACTTTAATTCCTTCCGCTTTAAGCCTTCGTTGCATTTCATCCGGATCATCAAAGTGATGTTTTCCGGTAAGCATCCCATTTCTGTTCACCACGCGGTGTGCGGGTACCAGTGGTTTAGCCTGATGGGAAGCATTCATTGCCCATCCCACCATCCGGGAGCTACCGGCCGAACCGAGGTACTTTGCAATGGCTCCGTAAGTGGTTACTCTTCCTTTAGGAACGAGGCGAACCACATCATACACATCATTGAAGAAACTTCCATGCTTTTGCACGGGGTAAAGATATTGGGATATTGGGATATTGGGATATTGGGATATTGGGATATTAGGATATTAGGATACTTTTGTGGTTTAAAAAATAATTCATGGAGAAAGGTCCTATATCCCGCTTTATTGACACACACTACCGGCATTTTAACGCAGCGGCGCTGAAAGATGCAGCCATGGGTTATGAAGATCACCTGAACGCAGGTGGGAAAATGATGGTAACGCTGGCAGGCGCAATGAGCACCGGTGAACTTGGCATTTCCCTCGCCGAGATGATTCGTCAGGATAAAATTCAGATTATCTCCTGCACGGGGGCCAACCTCGAGGAAGATCTGATGAATCTGGTAGCACATAAATCCTACAAACGCGTACCACATTACCGGGATCTGACACCAAAAGATGAATGGGAACTCCTGGAGAATGGATTCAACCGTGTCACTGACACCTGCATTCCGGAGGACGAAGCCTTTCGGCGTTTGCAGAAACATATTTACAAACTCTGGAAAGAAGCCAATGACAAGGGGGAACGTTACTTCCCACACGAATTTATGTACAAAATGCTTTTAAGCGGCGTACTGGAGCAGTACTACGAGATTGATCCGAAAAACTCATGGATGCTGGCCGCCGCAGAGAAGAATCTTCCCATTGTTGTTCCGGGCTGGGAGGATTCCACTATGGGAAATATTTTTGCCTCGTATTGCATCAAAGGAGAACTGAAGTCAACCACAATGAAGAGTGGCATTGATTACATGGTATGGCTGACTGACTGGTACCGAAAAAACTCTGGCGGTAAAGGAGTGGGATTTTTCCAGATTGGAGGAGGTATTGCCGGAGACTTTCCAATATGTGTTGTTCCCATGATGTACCAGGATCTGGAATGGAAAGAAGTTCCATTCTGGAGTTATTTTTGTCAGATCTCTGATTCCACCACTTCCTACGGCTCTTATTCAGGCGCGGTGCCGAACGAAAAGATCACCTGGGGGAAGCTGGATATCAATACACCCAAGTTCATCGTGGAAAGTGATGCAACCATTGTAGCACCATTGATCTTTTCCTGGATACTGGGTTGGTGATTCTATAATCGGAACTTCACGTAAGTAATCGGAGTTCCCCTTGCAAGATATATTTTTTCATAGAAGGTCTGCACCCTGCATACCTCCGGATACTGTTCCGGCAATTTATAAAGGTCTGTTGTGTTCGCCAGCAATTCTGCCTTTTGTTCCTTAATCACATTCAGGGTGTAATGATACAGCAAGGCAGAATCTGTTTTCAGATGAATCACTGCGCCGGCCCGGAGAATTTTTCTGTACCGTTCGAGGAATAAGGGGTGCGTCAGGCGTTTTCTTGCCTTTTCTTTCTGCGGATCCGGGAATGTGATCCATATTTCTGAAACTTCATTCACAGCGAAGGCTTTGTCAATAAAGTCTATCCGTGTTCGCAGAAACGCCGCATTATTCAATCCGAGTTCCAGGGAAGTTTTCGCACCCCGCCATATTCTGTTTCCTTTAATATCTACGCCGATGAAGTTCTTCTCCGGATGTTGCATCGCCAGATCAACGGTATATTCTCCTTTGCCGCATCCCAGTTCGAGTACCACCGGGAACAGGTTTTTAAAAAAATCTGAATTCCACTTTCCCTTCAGCACAAAACTGTCTGATGCTGCCTGTCTGTAAGGCATATAATGTGCATTAGGAAAGGAATCCAGCTCGGCGAATTGCTCCAGTTTCCGATGTGCCATCTGGGTACAAATGTAAGAGTATTGATACCTTTGATACAAATGCAGAAAAAAGCTCCCCTGGTAATTATTTCTCCGCTGAACTGGGGCATGGGGCATGCTACCCGCTGTGTGCCGGTAATACAGGAATTACTAGAAGCGGGATGCAGGGTACAAATTGTAGCAGAGGGGCGAGGAGCCGACTTTCTGAGCAATGCATTTCCGCAGCTGTCTATCGAAGCTTTTCCCGGTTATGAGATCACCTACCCGGGGGAAGGCGGAAATATGATGATGCGTATGGTAAAAAACACACCGGGAATACTGAGAGGAATAAAAAAGGAAAATGAAAAATTGCAGGAATTGGTTGCCAAAACGGGGGCAGACGCTGTGATTTCAGACAACAGGTATGGTATGCACCATCCCAGGATTCCGTCCATTTTTATCACCCACCAGGTCAATATCAAAGCGCCTTTTGGAGAAAGTCTTATCGCTGTTATGAATCAGCGGTACATACGAAAATTCAACGAATGCTGGATCCCCGATGAGGCGGGGGCAGAAAACCTCAGTGGGGATCTTGGACATACCCTTCGGTTTTCTTATCACCGCAGGTATATTGGTGCCCTTTCACGATTCACTTCTTCGGGTGTAAAAAAAGAAAAAAAGTTCGATCTCACCCTCTTGCTTTCCGGGCCCGAACCACAGCGTACCGTACTGGAAAACTTACTCTATGAAGAAGTGAAAAACCAGATGCAACGCAAGCCGGAATTAAAAACAGCCTGGGTGCGTGGAATGCCGGATAAACCGGCAAGTACCTCCCACCTGCCCGGGGTAGTAATGCCTCATGCAGCGGACGAAACACTCCGGGATATTATTGAGAGCAGTACCATGATTATAGCGCGGCCCGGATATTCCACACTGATGGATCTGGAAAGACTTGGGGCAAAAGCAGCCTTCATCCCCACCCCGGGTCAAACGGAACAGGAATATCTTGGACATCGTCTGATGGATCTTGGAATCGCTCTTTGCATGAAGCAGGGAAAGATTGATCTCTCTTTCGCCATTGAATCTTCAGGAGACTATAAAGGATTTTCCGGAAAACCAGCAGGTTCGCAACTGCGGACAGCGGTCGCGGAACTATGCAGGCTTTTTCAGGGTAAAGGTGAACACTGAGCCGGCTCCTTCTGTAGACATAACCTGGATTGTTTGTCCGTGCGCTTCAATAATATGTTTTACAATGGAGAGACCGAGTCCGGTGCCACCCATTTCCCTTGACCTGCTTTTGTCAACGCGGTAGAAACGTTCAAAAAGGCGCGGCAGATGTTCCTTTGCGATCCCAATTCCGTTGTCGGATACTTCCACATGAACGATATTCCCGGCATCGTAAACCCTCAATCGGGTTTCCCCGTTTTCTTTTCCGTATTTGACGGAATTCACCACAAGGTTGACTATGACTTGCCGGATCCTGAATTTATCCGCCACAACCCATACAGACTTTGAATCCGACTCTCTGAAGGTGAGTGTTATTCTTTTGCTTCGGGCTTTGAGTTCCTGCGCATCCAAAACATCCCGTATCAGTGGAATGATATCAAACTGCTCATACTCCAGTTCCATCTCACCGGTTTCAAGCTGTGAAATCGCCTGAAGATCTTCCACGATGCTGATCATGCGGTCTACGCTCTTCTCCGCGCGCCGCAAATAATCCTGATTAACCTTTGGATCTTCCAGACCGCCTTCGAGTAAGGTCAGTATATATCCCTGAATATTAAAGATGGGAGTTTTGAGCTCATGAGACACATTTCCAAGAAATTCTTTACGATAGTTTTCCAGTTTCTTCAGCTGTTCCACCTCTGAGCGCCTGGCCTCGGAGAGTTCATCAAATTGTTTCCTGAGTGCAGCTCTTCGCCTGCCAATTAGAATAAGTGCTGCAGTCAATAATGCGGTACTGAGGATAAACAGAATATGGAAAAAATCCATGCTTAGAATTCAAACTTATACCCCACTCCTTTCACGGTCCGGATATAATCCTCTCCCAGTTTCTCCCTTACTTTCCGAACATGTACATCTATTGTCCGGTCTCCAACTATCACTTCATCGCCCCAGACCCTTTGCAGAATTTCGTCGCGGGTGAATACCTTACCCGGCTTGGACGCCAGCAAAGCCAGTAATTCAAATTCCTTACGGGGAAGCACGAGCAACGTTCCGCTTCTTGCTACGGTATACTTTTCCCTGTCAATTTTCAATTCGCCCGCTTCCAGTACAGGTCCTGATTCATTCACTTCCAGTCGCCGCAGCAAGGCTTTAACCCTGCTTAGCAGCACTTTAGGCTTGATCGGCTTATTGATATAGTCGTCGGCACCAGCATCGAAACCGGCAATCTGCGTATAGTCTTCGCTGCGCGCGGTGAGCATTGCCACCATTACTTTTTTGAGTTCCGGGATCTTGCGGATTTCCGAACACATTTCAATGCCATCCATTTCAGGCATCATAACATCTAAAATGATCAGATGCGGCATTACCTCTCTTGCCTTTTTCAGCCCTTCCACTCCGTTAGACGCTGTGAAGACCGTATAACCCTCCCTGTTCAGGTTATAGGAAATGAACTCCAGAATGTCCGGTTCATCATCCACCAACAAAATCTTATAAACTTCTGTACCGCTCATTGGGAATACGATCAAATAAAGATTCCTTAACAAAACTAAGGAGAATGTACCTGAACAATGTTAACGAAACATTAAACAGGGCTAAAAAAGTCGGGAAATCCAATAAAATAAGGCGGCCAGGCCAGCCGAAACGGGAATTGTCAATATCCACGCCCATACCAGATTCAGGGTAACCCCCCAGCGGACGGCAGATAAACGCTTTGTTGCACCTACGCCCATAATAGATCCTGTAATTGTATGGGTTGTACTTACGGGTATTTTCATATTCTCTGCCAGAAACAAGGTGAGTGCGCCGGCGGATTCCGCAGCCACGCCTTCAAATGGTGTAACTTTTGTGATACGGGTACCCATCGTTTTAACGATTTTCCATCCTCCGCTCATGGTACCCAGGCCAATGGCCGTATAACAGGCCAGCGGTACCCAGGTCGGCATCTGGTCAAAGGAGGTAATCTCCCCTCCGGCAATGAGTGCAGCAGTAATAATTCCCATCACTTTCTGCGCATCGTTGCCCCCGTGACCTATCGAAAACGCGGCAGAAGATACCAGCTGAAGACGCTTGAACCATGCAGAAGCGTGATACGTGTTTAGCGAACTGAGGAAGAGCGTAAAAACTGCCATCGTAATAATAATGAAGCCAATCAGTATCCACTTGAAATTTGCACCGTGAAATATCACTTTGAGCCAGTAACTTTCAAAATTCGCCTTTAGGTGAGAAATATCAAAGCGTTCTTTATCCGGCGAGTCGGAGGTAATCCGGTGCGACTCTGTAATTTCCGCTCTCTCATTCAGCTTTGCAATCCGCGTTGCAACAGAGTCTGTCAACTGGGGTTTCACCGTCTGTTCACCTGCCTTTTTCATGTAATTTGTCCGGCACACCCAATGTCTTCCGCTTTCGTCAGCATTTCCGGTTGAATCTAAAGCAGGTTTCAGCACCGGCGATTGCTCCTTTCCCAAAACATCTCTGAAGGTCAGGGCCTTTTTCAGGTCCTCCTTTTTCATCTTCTCAGGAAAGGAGATGCTGAGAGCCGTACCACCGTTAAAATCCTTCTTTCGTTCCAGCGAACTCCAAACCCACCAGCAAGTTCCCACAATTAAAAGCAGAGAAATAATCTTTACTCCCACCCCCTTCCGGAACGAGTTAAGAAACCAGATGGAAATAATATAGGCCATGATCATGCCGACAAGGGGTGCGAGAATAATGAAGCTGGCTATTTTAAGAACCGGTTCCGCGTGTACCGCACCAAACCCACCATGTGCCATCGCCGCTCCAGCGAATCCGCCAATGAGTGTATGGGATGAACTGGAAGGTATGCCGTACCACCAGGTGAGCAGGTTCCAGGAAATGGCCGCGATCAGCCCGCTGATGATAACAGGGAGTGTAATGAATTCTTCCTTAGCTGTTTTGGCGATCGTGTTGGCTACGCCATGATCTTTAAAAATAAAGAAAGCAAGAAAATTGAACAATGCTGCCCATAGTACCGCCTGGAAAGGTGTAAGAACCTTTGTGGATACTACGGTGGCGATGGAATTGGCCGCATCATGGAACCCATTGATGTAATCAAACACCAGGGCCAGGACAATGATGACAATGAGCAGCGTTTCCATGTTAACTTACGCGTGCTTCACGATAATTGACTCGAGCACATTCGCCGCGTCCTCACACTTATCCGTTGCCGTTTCGAGGGCTGAGAGGACTTCCTTCAGCTTGATGATCTTCACCGCGTCCTTTTCATCCTCAAAAAGCTGAGCAATAGACATATCAAAGATATCGTCTGCATGGTTTTCCATGCTGTTGATCTTGACACATGCTTCCCGGATGCGTGCGATGTTCTTCAGGTTTCTCAGTTCGGTGACTGCCAAATGCAGCTGTTCCGCTCCTTGCTGGATCAGTTCTGAGAGTTTGACCATAGCCGGGGAAAATGATTCGATTTTATATAGTTCGATTCTTTTTGCGGAGCCATGGATATAGTCCACAATATCGTCGAGGGAGCTCACAAGGGTATGAATATCCTCGCGGTCAAAAGGTGTAATGAAGTTGGCAGAAAGCTCATTAAATATCTCATGCGTTACCCCATCACCGACATGTTCCAGGCGTTCAATTTCTTTGATAAGTGCCCGTCGTTTCTCCAGGTCAGCAGTGTTGATCATTTCCACAAGTACTTTGGAAATGGCAAGCAGGTTGCCGCTGGCTTTTTCGAAGAGGGGGAAGAATTTCCGGTCCCGGGGGAGCAGAAAGGAGAGCAGATGTGCCATGTTAATTTTGTGTTAACGTGGCAAAGAAAGGGGTTTAATCCGTCTCTATGTTAAGTAATTGTTAAGAGGGTCACTCTTTTTTGGTTCCGTGCTTTAACACCTTGGCTTCCACCATAAAAATAATCTCCTCTGCCATGTTTTTGGTCTGATCCCCTACCCTTTCCAGCTTCCTGATCATGGATAATACGTGAAGGGCGTGCCTTATCTGGTCGGGGTACTTCTGGATACAATCGGAGATAACATGACTGGCACTGTTGTTAATCTGATCCAGTGTTTCATCCATTTTGAAGGCCGTCCGGGCCAGTCGTGTATCTTCCAATTCAAAGGCCCTGAGGGTATCATTCACCATGGCATTGGCGGTCTGGAACATCGTAGTTATCCGGGTAATCGTGAGCAGTTCCTTATTGAAATCCTCCTCCACATCCAGAACGAAACGCGAGATGCTTTCCGCAATGTCGCCGATGCGTTCAAGATTCGAATTGATTTTCAGGGTAGCAAGAACAAAACGGAGGTCGATCGCTACAGGTTGGAAAAGAGCGAACATGTTCTCACAATCTCTGTCTATTTTTAACTCAAATGCATTCACCCGCTTTTCGCCTGAAATCACTTCACGGGCAAGGTCGCGGTCAAAAGTTGTGAGTGCGTCATACGTTTTTCCGAGTTGCAGAGCGACAAGTTTCCACATTTCAATGGTATCGGCCTTCAGGATTTTAATTTCTGTATCGAGGTGTGACATATCGGTGAGATAAATAGATAATGTGTTCGGGCGATGGTACAGTCTAAGAAAAAAGTTTATCCGAAACGTCCGGTTATGTAGTTCTGAGTTTGTATCTTTTCCGGGTTCGTAAAAATTGTCTTTGTTTCGTCGTATTCAATGAGCTCTCCCATGTAGAAGAATGCCGTATAATCGCTTACTCTTCCTGCCTGCTGCATATTGTGTGTGACGATCACAATGGTGTATTTAGACTTCAGCTCATAAATAAGTTCCTCGATTTTGGCGGTTGAGATCGGGTCAAGTGCAGATGCCGGTTCATCCATCAGCACCACCGAAGGCTCAATAGCCAGCGCACGGGCGATACAGAGGCGCTGCTGCTGACCTCCGGATAACTCGAATGCAGATTTTTTCAACTTATCCTTCACTTCCTCCCACAAGGCCGCCTGCCGTAATGATTTTTCAACCCGCTCTTCCAGCAACTTACGGTCATTCAATCCATTCACACGCAGGCCGTACGCTACGTTTTCAAAAATGGTTTTAGGAAATGGATTCGGTTTCTGAAAAACCATTCCAACCTTTTTCCTCAGATCGTCTACATTGGCTCCCTTTCGGTATATATCCTCTTCGTCTACCAGTACTACTCCATTTATCTTCACATTTTCAATCAGATCGTTCATGCGATTGAACAGACGAAGGTAGGTTGACTTCCCGCACCCGGAAGGACCAATTAGTGCTGTAACCGTATTCGGGCGAATAGCAATATTGATTCCCTTCAGGGCGTGAAAATCGCCATAATGGAGATGTACATCTTTGGATTGTATCTTGAACATAACACTATTTCATTTTCACTTTTTTTCCGAAATAAACACGCAGGGCATGTGCACTTAGATTGGCGATCAGTACAATAAGCACCAGTATCACCGCTGTTCCGTATGCCATGGGCCTTGACTCCTCGATATTTGTGCCGCTGGTCGAAATCACATAGAGGTGGTACGGCAGCGCCATTACCATATCAAAAATACTTTCAGGAAGTTTGGGAAGAAAGTAGGCCGCGCATGTGAAAAGAATAGGAGCTGTTTCTCCCGAAACCCGGCTTACGGAAAGAATCAATCCCGTTATAATATTTGGGAATGCGATAGGGAGAATAACTTTCCGAATGGTATAGATCTTTGTAGCGCCCATTGCATACGAAGCATGGCGGAAACTGCTATCTACCGCTTTGAGTGCCTCTTCCGTTGTACGGATCACAATTGGCAGCGCCAGCAGGCCAAGCGTAAGGGAGCCCGCAAGTATGGATGCCTGAAACCCGAGCCGGTTCACGAATAAAGACATACCAAACAGTCCGAAAACAATGGAAGGGATTCCTGCCAGATTATTTGTCATTTGTTTGATGAACTTCTTCACCCATCCCTCCTTCGCATATTCATTAACATAAATACCGGATAAGACCCCAACCGGGAACGCAAAGAGAACGCTACCAAGCACAAGATAAAACGTACCCACGATCGCCGGCAAAATTCCGCCCTTCGTCATACCGTCTTCCGGCTGGCTCGTAATAAATTCCCATGAAATAACGTTCATCCCACGTGAAAAAATGAAATACAGAATCAGGAAAAGGATGCAAACCACTAAAATGCTGATAAGCCGGAACAGCCAGAACACTGCGAACTGTGTCTGCTTTTTTCTTTTTGTATGATTGACTCCGCTTCTCACAATAATGGTATCAGGGCAATTACTTTATCTTTAATCAGATCCCTCACTTTACGAAATTCCGCCATATCCATATCCCTTGGATCAGGAATCTGCCAGTCGAAACGATGCCGTGCAGGGATGAATGGACACTCGTCGCCGCACCCCATGGTTACCACCGCGTCGAACGCTTCCGACCTGTAGTAATCGACTGATTTGGATTCATGGACCGACAGATCATAGGACAGTTCCTTCATGGCTGCAATCGCTTTGGAATTGATCTTGCCCGAAGGACGTGAGCCGGCGCTGCAGAAAATCAAATCCTTCCGGCCCATCATCATTCCAAACGCCTGCGCCATCTGGCTTCTGTTGGAATTCTCGATACAAACAAACAGGACTTTTTTCACCGCGTTCGTATTTTATTTTTGGAGGAAACGGATTCTACAAGCAGGTTAATTATCAGTGTGAGGATAAACAGTATGCATCCCAGGGCGAACAATGCTTTAAAATGCAGTCCGCCGAAAGGAGCTTCACCCAACTCTGCCGCGATTGTTGCAGGAATAGTTCGTACCGGCTCGAGAATACCGGAAGGCATTACCGCCGCATTTCCGGTAACCATCAGCACCGCCATGGTTTCGCCGATGGCCCTGCCAATTCCAAGGATGGCTCCGGCTGTGATTCCTGAGGAAGAATAAGGGATTGTTACTCTGCGTATGGTTTGCCAATGAGAGGCCCCCAGGGCCAAACTGGCCTCCTTCATTGCCCGTGGTGTATTACGAAGTGCATCCTCCGATACTGTAATAATAGTCGGGAGAGCCATGATTGCCAGGACAATTGCTCCCGAAAGCGCGGTTTCTCCTACAGGCAATCCGAATAGTTCCTGCACCCAGGGTACGACGACCACCAGACCAAAGAATCCGTATACTACAGAAGGAATTCCGGCAAGCAGTTCAATAACCGGCTTCAACCACCTCCGGATCCGCTCATCCGCCACCTCCGCCATATATATGGCGGTAGCAAGCCCGAGCGGCAGCGCAAAAAGAATTGCAAAAAGGCTTACAAGCAACGTTCCGAGGATCAAAGGCATCACTCCCAATTGTGCCGAAGGCTGAGCAGTTGGGAACCACTCCCTGTCCGCTAAAAATCCAGCTGCTGTAACAGGAGGGGTATGCACAATTTTACCCGTGTATCCGTGGGGTAATTGGTTGCCGGGCACGAATGCCAGGGTCTGCGGTACACTGTCGATAAAATGCTGCAAACACTTCGGGATACCTTCAAGATTTGCACCGATCTGCTCCTCGGTGTAATAGGAAGCCAGATCCTCCAGGTGGAGCAAGATGATAGTATCCTGTTTGCCACCCACTTCGGCCCAATGCGTAATCTTCTGGTCGAAAATATCTTTTACCTGGATGGGAGTAAGATCATTTACCGGATTATCACGATGAACCGTAAGTACAAATCCCTCTTCCACTGTGGTTTCGCCCACTATTCCTATGCCCTCCTTAAAAAGAAAAACCACTATCAGGATTACAACCAGGCTGGACACAGCTCCACTCGCCCGGATCATACCCAGAAGAAATGCCTCCCCGACTTTGCGAAACCACAATCTCATAAACAAAAAGATGCGATACTAAATGTACCGCATCCTTGATGTTGAAATGTTACGTAATTGTTAATTCCTGCTTTACTTAACAGGCACGTAACCCACCTTTTCCACTATACCTTGCCCCTCCGTGCTCAGGATATAGTCTACAAAGGGCTTCACCTTGGATTCACTCTTTGTGGCGTAGTAATAATAGAGCGGTCTGACAACCGGGTAGCTTTTGTTTTTCGCATTCGTCATGTTCGGCTCCGTAAATGTTTTCCCGTCATATGAAACCTTGAGGGCTGTAACCTCCTTCTCGAGGTACGCAAGTCCCACGTATCCGATAGCCCCTTTGGTTTGGCCAACGGATTGAATGATGGCTCCGGTAGCGGGCATATTAAGAACCTTGGGAGAGTAATTCTTCTTCTTCATTACATGCTCTTTGAAGAACTCATACGTACCGGAGGATGTTTCCCTGGAGTAGGCGATAATCTGCATGTCATCACCTCCTACCTGCTTCCAGTTGGTATACTTGCCGGTAAAGATATTTTCGATCTGTTCACGTGTGAGCTGTTTGATTTTGTTGCCCGGATTTACGATCACGGCGAGTGCGTCATAAGCAATGATCACTTCCTTTACATTCTTCCCGGATTCCTGCAATTTCATTTTCTCATCCAGTTTCAGTTTCCGTGACGACATCGCAATATCCGTGGTTCCGTCCATCAGCGCTGAAATTCCTACCCCACTGCCGCCACCCACTACGGTTACCGCCGATCCTTTGTTTGCTTTCATAAAGCTTTCCGCTTCCTTTTGAGAAAGGGGGAGCACGGTATCACTTCCTTTGATAACCAGGCGAAGCGGTGCTTGCGTGGCCGCCATTAAAGCAATGGCAATTCCTGCGAATAATACTTTTTTCATCTTCCTTTGTTTTAGAATTTAAATTGTACTCTGAATGTCCAAACGTCATCTGTAATATCTTTGGTAAACCCGCTGAGGTTGCTGCTTGTTTCGTTGGTGACCATATCCCTGTAAAAGACCAATTTTACATTCGAATCATAATGGAAAATATATCCCAGTCCGAGCGTTGAATACCTAAGGTCTGTTTTACCGGTTGTTTTGTATGCGTTCGGTCCCTGGGCTGATTTTCCGATCTCATCGCCGGAAACATCTGTATTGGGATCATACCAGTCATATTTAACAACTATTTCATGCCTGGTCTGAAGAATCTTCTGTACAAAATAGAAATAGGCGCCATTAAAGTTTCGCTGATACGTGTCGCCGGTTGGCTGTGTTGCGGATCCTCCGGAAGAAGAAGATGTTCCGGGCATGTTCCCCTGAACATATTCACCCCGGATTGTAGTAAGTCCGGCCGGCCAATCTACACTGAATTGAAAATCGGCCCCGAAATGCTGACGAGGCGCGATCTTCCCGTAGTTATTCGTATCCGGCTCCTGAGTAAATGTATTCAGCCCGAGGGAATCTGTACCGGCAGACCATATTGTAGAATTAGCCATTCTGCGTCCGCCTTTATAATAAGACACTCCCATACCATATTTAAACTTTTCACTACCGGAAGTGCGGTCAATACGCATTCTCCCGATAAAATCCTTTTGGAAATCAAAATCCACAGCCGTACCTCCGGTGCCGTTGAACATTCCAGCATCTATTCTAAAATAACTAAACGGATGTTCTTTGGGCATCTGGAACGTAATCATAGCGCCAAGATCTCTTTCTCCCGGAAATACGATCTGCGACATTCTCCCCCGCTCCGGAGTTTCTCTGCTGGACGAAGAATAACTTATCTCATAACCAAAGGGTCTGTCGAAAACGCCGGTAGTCAGATGAAACGCTCTCGCCCAGGGGTCGGAGAAACGGGCATATGCGTCTTTAATACCCACACCGCTTTGAGTAACATCGATTTGAATAACGAACAGGTTGAAAGGGTTGCCGGAGTAGGTTGCTTTGAGTCGGCCCCGCCGCACTGTGAATCGTTTATCCACATTGGAAGGGAAATTTCCGCCGGCATAGGAAGAAATTCCATTGGAATCTGAGAACTGCACCTGCGACTGAATGTATCCGGTGAACTTAAGTTTATTCAGGTTTCTCAGATTTGTCTGCATACCGGTGATAACAGTGCTTAGTGTATCTTCTCCCTGAGCAAAAGCCGTGCCGGCACTGTACATAAGGAAGATAAAACAGATGATTACTTTTTTTACTTTCATATAACCTTTCGTTTACTTTTGGCAAAAATGCCACCGTCAGGTTAATGAAGTATCACTGCAATGTTATGTATGTGTTAAGAGTTAACATTTGGTTCATTAGGCATTAACAGCCAGGCGATATCCCACGCCCTTCACTGTCTTGATCAGGCGATTCCCGGTTTTTTTACGTAACCTCCGGATATGTACATCCAGCGTGCGATCAACCCCCTCCTGTTCCTCCCGCTTCCAGATTCGTCTGTAAATTTCTGAACGCGTATAGACTTTATCCGGGTTCTGGCAAAGAAGTTCCAGCAATTCGAATTCCTTTCTTGACAAGCTAATTTCCTCTGATCCCAGATGCACTGTAAACGCATCCCTGTTGATGATCAGATCGTTATATCTGATCGGACCGTCCTTCATGAAATGCCGGGGAGTAGTTGGCTGGCGGTGTTGCCCCGTGAACGATCTCCTGAGCTTAACAGCGATATGTTCAGGATTTCCCGGCTTGATGAAATATTCATCAGCTAAATATCCGAATCGCTCACTTTTGGAATGCTCGTCCACTTCATTCAGCAGGAAACTTATCCTGACATTGGAGGAACCGCGCAGATTCCTGATCATCTCGGCGAGTTCCAGACTCGCATCCGATCCAATTGAAAGGTCAATAATGGCATGTTGCGGATGGAACGATTCAGCCACATCCAATGCGAGCAATCCGTCCGCTACCACTTCCGTTCTGAATCCGCTTGAGCGAAGATGCTCCGCCAATTCACGGGCGGGCTTCATATCCTTGCTTACAAGCAATACACCGTCTTTCATGGCTATAAAAGTGTGAAACAGAATTAAACTGATAGTTAATCTATTGTGAACTCATTGTTAATTTTAACAAGAACTAATACGTTGGTCCACATTCCATCCCACTTATTCCCACTACATTTCGTTTCAAAGCCTGTACCTGCTTCTCATCCGATACGCCTGGATACAAAAAGGGGCGGATATCCTCCGCCCCCCTTTCACCAAAACCCGATTGTTACTGAACCGATAACCGGATTACTCTTTGCTCTTCTCCCGCCTGCACTGAAATAATGTACAAGCCGGGGTTCAACTGATTTGTTTCTATTTTCACCTCATGCGCACCAGCTGCAAGGTTCATTTCAGCTGAATTCCACACTACACGGCCGCTCATATCCATCATACGGACTGTAACAAGAGTCTCACTCAACAGATTCAATTCAAGTGTGGCGGCATAACTGGCAGGGTTCGGGTATACATTCATTCCTTCCAGCACCGAAACCGATTCTTCCATCCCAACATTGATATAAATATTCTGACAAAGCGTATCAGCACATCCTGCAGACGACGTAGCCACAAGACAAGCCGTCCAGTTTCCATTATTATACAGGTGACTTGGAGATACCAGATTGGAATTCGTATTGTCTCCAAAACTCCAGAAATAAGTACTTGCCCCTGTGGTTGTATTGGTGAAGGTTACGTTATTGCCGGCCGTGCTATAAGTGAAGCCTAATACGGGCAGTGGATTTACTGTTACTGTTGTAGGGGCAGAAGCTCCGCTTCCGTTACAAGGATTGCTGTTTGTAACAGTTACTGTATATGTTCCCGCCGAAGTCACCGTAATTGACTGGGTAGTTGCCCCGGTACTCCAGAGGTAGGTAGACGCCTGCGATGCGGTCAGTGTGACTGAACTGCCCTGGCAGATGCTGACGCTGCCGGATGGTGTAACGGTTGGAGCGGGAGAACTGGAAACAGAAACGTTCACCGCATTGGAAACTCCGGTACATCCGTTCGCATCCGTGATAGTTACACTGTACGAACCAGTCGTATAAGCGTAAATACTTTGCGTAGTTGCTCCTGTACTCCAAAGGTATGCTGAAGCTGCGTTGGAAGTGAGTAAAACACTGTCACCGGTACAGAAAACGGTGGGTCCTCCTGCCGTAACTATTGCCGTGGGATTTGCATTCACAGTAACACTGATATTACTTGAAGTAGCAGAACAACCATTTGCATCTGTTACTGATACATTATAGTTCCCTGCGTTAGATGCTACAATTGACTGGGTTGTTGCGCCAGTGCTCCACAACCAAGATGAACCTGCGGAGGCGTTGAGCGTTACTGATCCTCCCTGACAGAACGTAGTAGAACCAGTAGGTGTAACTGTTGCGGTTGGCAGGGGATTAACGGTGACTATTGTAGGGGATGAGGTGGCAGAACAGCCATAACTGTTGGATGTAATGACCGTATAATTTCCTGAAGTATTCACACTAACCAAATTGGTAGTGGCTCCATTGCTCCAGAGATAAGATGAAGCCGATGAAGAGAATAAAGAAACAGATCCTCCCTGACAGAATGTAACCGGGCCTCCTGCAGTAATGGTTGGCACAGCCATCGTATTATTGATTGCACCGTTATATGGCTCAGCCTGAGGATTGAAATTTGTCCAGCACTTTGTCCAATCCGTTGTTCCAATTGCCCCACGATAGGTTACCGGAGTAAAAAAGGGATCCTGAAGATTGGTCGCTAAGAAACTTGCGCCAGTCAACAGAGGGGAGCTTGTTTGTGGTTTAAAATTAGGACCGGTGTAGACATAAGGCGAAGTAAGCATAACATCCTGACTGTTGGTCATGGTTGTATTTGAATTCGAATTATACCAGGCTCGCATGCCGAAGGATAAGCTGGACGAATCCAGATCCCTTGTATAGCAACCTGCCAACACATTGTTGGCAAATTGAAGATTCCCATTTCCAACAGAAGTAGTGCATCCTGCACTTTCAATCTTAAGGCCGGTGTTAAATCCAACAAAAACTGAATTGTAGGTACACGTTGAAGTGTTTCTTCTCAAATGCAATGCCCTTCCGAAATTAGTGTTAATCTGGGTTGAGGAATTAACCTTTGGTCCGATAATGGTTCCGTTACTAAAAATAGGTTTAGTCTGAGGTGTGTTACCTGTTCCGGTGGCGTCATTGTCAGACTCAAATCCGTTGGAGAGGCTAATGTCAGCAATCAAGGAGTCAGATATTCCAATAAAAAACTGAATTCTCCCGGTATATCCATAGTCAGTATCAAACATATCGTCAACTGTGCTCTTTGCAACAAGGTACTTTGCATTAACATTTCCTCCGAAGAATTCGAATGCATCATCCCCTCCATGGCTTACTTGTATGTACTCCAAAACGGTTCTTTTACCAACGCCGCCGCAGGTAAGTCCGTTGGTTTCATTGTTTGGCTGAAATGCAATTCCACCATATTCAATACGCACATAACGGAGCACACCGGAACTATCATTATTATCCGGACTCATTCCTCCTCCATATAACCCTTTCACCGGATCAATACCACCTTCGGCCAAACGTTGACCTGCCGGGTCATTGATCTGAGCATTTCCAAGGATTAAAAGCCCTCCCCAGTCACCAGCACTACGAGAACCCGCAGGTTGGTACGAGGTGAATACGATTGGTTGTGTAGCAGTTCCGTTAGCTATAATCTTTGATCCACGGGTAATTACCAACGCAGCCGCCTGACCTTTAATTACAGTTCCGGGCTGTATGGTCAGTGTGGCATTGTTTGTAACGTAAACAAATCCACCGGTCAGGAGGTATATATTGTTATTGGTCCATGTCGTGTTTGTGGTGATATCACCGGAAACATTCACTACCTGAGAACGTACCGCTCCGGCAAGAAGTGCCGCGACAAGCACAAGTAAGAGTTTTTTCATTTTGTTGATTTTAGTTTATGTTTTTCGAAAGGGTAATATTCCCTTTCTTTCGTCAACAAAACTACCTGATCCGGATTGCTAAATAATTAGCGGATAATTATGCTTTCCGCACTCAGTGATTAAGGAATTGTTATCACGAAAAAATGCCGGGAAAACGGCATTTAGATTCCATCCCTTTCTTTCAGAACTTTAAACTGAGAGAGAGGGAGTACTGGGTGCCCAGTTGAGTGATCTGAATCACTTTATCCGTTCCGGCACCGTCGAACCTCTTATTCAGATTAAAATCCTGATAATAGGTTGGTTTATCATTCAGTATGTTACTCACAGAAAGTTTTATTTCTCCGCGGCGGACCCCTGATTTAGGAGCCTTCCAGAACGCCTTACTTACCTGAACATCGAACTGTTCCCCGCTGGACTCATAAATATCCTGATATCCGATGGCCCCTACCTCATGGATTCTGCGTCCAATTTTATTAAACAAAAGCGAGGCTCCCCATCCTGTTTTCTCTGAAAGGTACATCAATCCTGTGTTAATTACGAAAGGAGATTGCCCTTGCATGGGACGAAACTGTTCCGCGGTGTCTGTATTTTTCACGCCGTCGAGATTAACTCCGGATCGTATATAAGCAAGATTTGCAAACCAGCTCACATTGCTGAATATCCGGGTATTCAGCAATGAATCCAACCAGGTCAACTTTACCCGGTACTCCAACTCGGCTCCGAGGCTCACGGCGGAAGGTGCGTTTTGATAGCTTCTTGTTCTGGATCCCGATCCGCCGTAAAAGGCCACCATTTCAATCGGATTCACGAAATACTTTCCGAAAACAGAAACTGCAAAGAGTTGATTATATCCGGGAAACCACTCGTACTTAATGTCACCGTTCCATATCCTGGTTCGACTCAACGTATCGTTTCCAACCACAGCAGTAGCCGACGAAAAGTCATAAAACGAAAAAGGAGCCAGTTCACGCAGTTCCGGACGAACGAGGGTTCGGGAAGCTGCAAAGCGAAAGTTACTTTTCTCCGTTAAAGAATAAGTGATATTAAGGGAAGGCAGAATATCCAAGAAAGCGGTATCTATGGTTACAGGACTTCCGTCGTACTGCGCAGAATGGAGTGACAGAAGATAATACTCTGCCCGCACTCCCCAGGTTGCCTTCCACAATTTACCAAAAGACTGCTCCATCATACCGTAACCTGCCATCATACTCGTTTTCGCGGTATAAGAATCTGAAGGGTTGGTGGCCTCCTCAATGTGTATACCCTGGGCGGACATGTTCTCCTCCTGGAATATCTCACTCATTGGTAATGAAAGCAGACCGAATGCCATGGGTGAGCTCAGCACATAACCAAAAACCCGTGCATTAAACGCACGGTCTCTTTGTTCCATCATCAATCCGCCTCGCACTAAATGCTTCTGATTATACCACTTCACAGGAATTGAAAGATCCGTTTGACCCGAAAAAACCGTCTCGTTCAGTTCCGACCAGAAACGCCCTCCGTAATTGGGAGAAGGTACAGATAATGGAATATAGGCATAAGCAATAGTGTCACCAAAATTCCTGGTATAAACCATTTTTCTCAGGTCCGGTGTACTACGGCCGGTTTGGCTGTACCCGGCATTCCATTTAATGCGCATTTTTCTTTTTCCGAACACATGCTCGCCTCCCAGTTGAGATGAAATCAGTCGCGTAAAATTGTAAATAAATGCAAAGGCACTGTCGTTCCGGTCCAGTTCAAAATTAGGACCGTACCGGTAAATCAAATTGTCCTCTCCAATGAGAGAAATCATATTCTTCAGATAGAAGGAAGAGTGTGAGCCCACGTTCCAGCTCAGGTTAAATAGTGCGCCGGTGGTTTGCAGTTGCTGGTATTGGCGATCATCGTAAGAGTATAGCCGGGCGGTATCTACGTCATAGTCCTGGCGTGTCACAATCTTCAGCTTACGGCTTTCTGAATACAATGCAGCACCGGTAAAGCCGAGTGCGGAGTTTTTGATCTTGAAGCGATCACCGAAGGAGAGCTGGATACTCTTTCCAACAGGCGACGAAGGCAACGTGTTGTAGTTCCAGTCATAGTCGAACATCTTAGTATATGTGGTGTAATGCTGGGGACTATTAAGCAGCGTGCGGAGTGTGTCTGTATCCGGCAAGCCCTCCGGCATGGCACGGTCCTTCAGCTCCGATGTATACCAGCCATTGGTCGACCGGCCGTACGACATGTATTCTTTGAAGGTACTGATAGAATTATAAGATCCGCCGAGGGAAAGTGCTACAAAACCCTTGGATGGAATATCCCGTGTATTAAGTTCGATTATACCACCTGCGAAATTTCCCGGAAGATCCGGAGCAGCCGTTTTATATATTACCAAATTATCAAGAATGGAAGATGGGAAAATGTCAAAGGAAAAGGCTTTCCTGTCTGGCTCAGTAGAAGGCAACATACTTCCATTAACCATTGCCAGGTTATAGCGGTCGCTGAGACCCCGTATAAGTACGAATTTATTGTCCTGGATACTGGCACCGCTAACTCTCCGGAGTACTTCACCTGTATTCTTATCCGGCGACTTCCGTATATCATCACCGGTAACACCCGTAGTGATCGTATGCGTTCGCTGCTGAAACAGGAGCATTGAGCCTACCGTATGTTTCTCCATGGTAGCGGTTATTTCAACCATATCCAGCTCGGTTCCTTCTTCTTTAATTGCGACACTTACCTCTGTTGTACCTTTCTCTGTGACAACAACATTCGTCACCGTACTTGTTTTGTATCCGATAAATGAAACCACCAGTTCATAGGTTCCTGCGGGGACATCATAAAACCGGAAAATGCCCTGAACATCGGTAGTGGCTGCACGTTTAAGGTCTTTCAAATGTATACCCACCCCTGGAATTTCCTCTCCATTTGTTGCATCCGTTACCTTCCCTGAAATAATTCCTGCGAATAATACCGGCGCAGGAAACAGGAGAAAAAGAAGGGAGAGAGCATATGTTTTCATTCCATGGTTTTTTGCACCACAAATGACTGAAAACATCATTAGCGCTTGTTTAATCCGGGATTAATGATAGGTTACCCTGCTGTAAATTCGATGTAAACATCAAATGGTTAATACAGAGCTAACCATAGATTAATACGCTTTGAGGTTTCACCGGATACCTTTGCAACGAATCACTGATAATGCACAAATCATATAAAATTCTCATAGCGGACGACGAAGAAGACATTCTTGAATTCCTGTCTTATAATCTCCGGAAAGAAGGACATATACCGTTTATCGCTACTAACGGCCATGAGGCATTGAAAATAGCGCTGCGCGAACGTCCTGATCTGATCGTACTGGATATTATGATGCCAGGTATAGATGGTATTGAAACCTGTCAGCTCATGCGCGATCATTCCGAGTTGCAGAATACAATTATTGTTTTCCTGTCCGCAAAAAATGAAGACTATACACAAATCGCAGGGTTCGGAGCCGGGGCCGACGATTTTATACCCAAACCTGTGCGTCCGCGCCTCTTCATTACAAAGATCAATGCCCTCCTTAGGCGCAGTGGCCGTGAAAACGCTGCTTCAGGAACATTCCGTACATCCGAACTCTTTATTGACCGGGATCGTTTCCTGTTACAGGTACACGGCAGAACAATAGATTTACCTAAAAAGGAATTCGAACTTATCAGCCTTCTTACATCCAAGCCCGGAAAAGTATTTACAAGAGAAGAGATCCTGAATCTGGTTTGGGGCAGGGATATTGTTGTAGGAGGCCGGACAGTAGATGTACATATACGAAAGCTAAGAGAGAAACTGGGGATCGAAAGAATAAAGACGATTAAAGGGATAGGCTACAAGTTTGCAGACTGAAGATCTCACTGGGTCTCAGTGTTCGAACATGAACGTATTGGTCATCTCCTTCCCGATAAAGAAATCCACGATACCTGTAATAATTGAAGGCTTGACCGGTTTAGTCAGGTAATGACTTCCACCGGCTGAAAGAGCAGCAATGGCAACATATTCATCCGGATCCGCGGTTAGAAACACAACCGGGATATCCAACCCAAAACCTACACGCAATTCTCTGCACATCTGAATACCATTCATTTCCGGCATCCGAATATCGGATATGATAAGATGTGGTTTATATTTTCTGGCTTTTTCGATTCCCTCCACTCCGTTCTTTGCTTTCAGCACCTCATATCCTCTCCTTTCAATATTATATCCCAGGATCTCCAGGATATCGTCCTCATCGTCTACAATCAGCACGCGCTTTTTAGCCATGCCGCTAAGGTAGATTCACTATACCAACAAGGGGTAAAGAGAAGGTTAGATAATCATTAAATCAGAAACGGAACTTGTAAATGGAACTCATTTCGTGATTATCACGGACGGTAACGTTGAGATCCTTTATCAGTCCGCTTGAAACATTATAGATCCATCCGTGCACATGAAGGGGCTGTCCCCGGTTCCATCCTTCCTGCAGAGTTGTTGTCTTGCAAATATTATAAACTGATTCTATTACATTCAATTCTGCGAACCGGTCTTCACGAGCCTGAGGATCCTGAATACTATCCAGCTCCTTTTCATACAGACGGTACACATCTTTAATATTCCTAAGCCAGTTATCAATAAGTCCGAAGCGCTTATTTGACAATGCGGCCCTAATACCTCCGCAATTGTAATGACCGCAGACAATAACATGTTTTACTTTCAGCACTTGTACAGCAAAATCGAGGCAACTCAGTAAGTTGATGTCGGTATGATCTACCAGATTCGCAATATTCCGGTGTACAAATACTTCTCCCGGGCGTGTATTGGTCACTTCATTGGCCGGCACGCGGCTGTCGGAACATCCCACCCAGAATACCGGTGGCGACTGGCCCTCTGCCAGTTCTTGAAAAAAACGGGGGTTTAACTTTAACTTCGACGCAACAAAATCTTTATTTCCCTGCAGAAGGCGTTGGTAGATGTCATCCATATCAGGGATATACAATTTGTGATTCAACCTGATTTGATTTGTGCCCTGCACGGTCGAAGATCCAGCAAAGGTATTTATAGGTATGCCCGGGAACAAAATGGGGAGCAGACGGACCATGGATGAGAATTTCACCCTTGACGCCTTTTGGATCATCCTCCTCCACCACACGAGGTATTGTGTATTCAAATTTCATCCAAGCGGTATCGAAAGGATGAACAGCCGGGGTGTGTGTACACGTCACCAGCTGATAAAAGGGCTTCCACAAACCGGAAGCAGTATCTAAATAGCGATAATCCAGAAAAAAATCCTTCACCGAGTCTCCTGCTTCGTATCCCACATCCCCATCTCCATCCGTAAAGTTCACGCGAAACAAGCCGGAATCTCCCGGATAAACTGAATACTCCAGAAATTCAATTACCGGTTCAACAGGGTAGACTTCATCTTCCCTGCAGGAAACGAACACTAGCAAAACCATTACCGTGAACAGTGTCTTTCGTAAGAGATTGTACATCAGATCAAAGGTAAGAAAAAGAGGCCATCCGCGATCAGGGATATGGCTATCTTTACGTTTAAACGATTTGACCCAGAGTATATTGTCAGCTTCAGACACACGTTTTAAAGCACGGGCACTGGAGGTCTTTCATTATCAGTATGAAAGGAATCCGGTGTACCGGGATTTTGTGAACAGGTACAACCCTAACCCCCCTCTTTTCAGTTCCCTCACCGACATCCCCTTTCTTCCGATCTCCCTTTTCAAAACCAAACAGGTCACCTGTTTTCCCGGCGGAAAACATGATCTTGAGTTTCTGAGCAGCGGTACCGGTACGGAAGGGAGAAGCCGTCATTTGGTACGGCATGCAGCTCTTTACCGCACCTCTATTCTAGAGGGCTTCCGGAGCTTCTACGGGGATCCGGAAGATTATATCTTTCTTTTTCTGCTTCCCTCCTGGCATGAGCGCAAGGATTCGTCGCTGGTGTATATGATGCGTGTGCTGATGGAGTCAGCACCGGATCCGAACCACGGTTTCTTCGGCGATAATACCGATGACCTTATCCGGCATATTCGAGATTACAGGGGAGGGAAAAAACTTTTTCTCACCGGGGTAACATACGCCTTGCTGGATTTGGCTGAAAAAAATATCCGTTTACCTTCGGATGCTGTACTTGTCGAAACGGGCGGTATGAAAGGAAAACGACGGGAGCTCATACGCGAAGAAGTTCATATGCTTCTTCAGCAAGGAACCGGGCTGCCCTCCATACATTCCGAATACGGTATGACGGAACTTCTCTCTCAGGCCTGGTCGCAGGGAAGCGGAATCTTCCACTGTCCGCCCTCTATGAAAGTGTTGATTCGCGACCCGGAGGATCCTGGTCATTTTCATACTGATCATCGCAGCGGAAATATTCTGGTGATCGATCTTAACAACCGCGATTCCTGCAGCTTTATTGCAACAGAGGATATAGGAAAGCATACTTCCGGCGGCGGATTTGAGGTGCTTGGCAGAATGGATCATGCAGAACTAAGAGGGTGCAACCTTATGATGGGTGGTCAGGATACAACCAGCAGGTAATAATCCTTTTTTCCCTTTTGAGCCAGAAGGTATTTTCCAGAAATGAGATCAGATGATGAAACGGTGCTGTTCTCATCTACTTTATTCTTATTGATGGATACACCTCCCCCCTGCAACATGCGCCGGGCTTCTCCTTTTGATTTGAATACCCCGCACTGTTCACTGAGCAACTCCAGCACCGGGTGAGCAGATCTGAATTGGGAAGAAGGAAGGGAAAACTGCGGTACACCTTCAAGAACGGCCAGCAGATCATCCTCCGAAAGTTTTCTGAGTGATTCCGCGGTGCCCTTTCCGAAGAGGATCTCCGAGGCTTCCTTTGCGGACTCGAGGTCGCGGATGGAATGTACCCGTGCAGTAACGTCATCTGCCAGTGCCTTCTGTAGTATGCGATGGTGCGGCGCTGTTGTATGCTCTTTCTCCAGCGCTTCTATTTCCTCTTTTGTTTTCAGCGTGAAAAACCGGATAAACGCCGAGGCATCCGCGTCGGAAGCGTTCAGCCAGAACTGGTAGAATTTATAGGGGGATGTTCTCCGGGGATCAAGCCAGATATTCCCGCCTTCGGACTTTCCAAATTTTGTTCCGTCCGCTTTTTTAATCAGCTGTGTAGTTACAGCGAAGGCATCTCCGCCGTCTTTGCGGCGAATGAGCTCCGTACCGGTAACGATATTTCCCCACTGATCCGATCCTCCCATTTGCAGTGTCACTCCCTCCTTTTTCCACAGGTAATAGAAATCATATCCCTGCACCAGCTGATAGGAAAACTCTGTAAAAGAAAGGCCCGTACCGAGGCGGTTCTGAACAGAATCTTTGGCCATCATGTAATTGACCGTTATATGTTTGCCTACATCCCTGATAAAATCCAGAAACCGGATGTCTTTGAACCAATCATAATTATTCACGATCCGCGCCGCGTTCGGACCTGATCCGAAATCAAGGAATTTTCCCATTTGCCTGGTAATGCCCTCAACATTCTTCTGAAGCGTTGCTTCATCCAGGAGATTCCGTTCCTGCGACTTGCCGCTGGGATCACCCACCATACCGGTGGCTCCGCCCACCAAAGCGACAGGCCGATGGCCTGCTCTCTGAAAATGCAACAGTGTCATGATTTGTGCCAGGCTGCCCACATGCAGGGAATCCGCGGTGGGGTCAAACCCGATATAGCCGCTGACCTTCCCGGCCTTAAGCAGGTCTTCCGTGCCCGGCATCATGTCGTGCAGCATTCCCCTCCATTTCAATTCGTTGATAAAGTCCATAGTGGTCTTTCCGTGACGAAGTTAAAAATAAGGAGCTTATCAGTAGCATTAACCCTCTAAGAAAGTATCTTTATAATATGAACGTAATTACCGGCGGTACAGGACTCATCGGAGCGCATCTTACCCTTGAGTTGCTAAAGCATGGGGAAGATGTACGCCTTCTCATCCGGCAGGAAAGACGAAAAGAAGAAATCAGACGGGTCTTCCGTTTTTACGGTCCGGAGGCCGTGCAACTCTTTCACCGAATCCAGTGGGCCATGGGGGATGTAAATGATATCGGGAGCCTGGAGGAAGCATTTGAAGGCTCAACAAATGTATACCATTTGGCAGGTATAGTAAGTTTACGAAACGACCGGTATGTTCAAATGAAAAAAGTGAATGTGGAAGGAACAGCGAACGTGGTGAACATCTGCCTGCAAAAAAAACTTTATCTCTGTCATGTAAGCTCCAGTGCGGTATTCGGATACCATCCTGAAGGAATTATGATTCATGAAGAGCTGTACTGGAAGGGAGACCATCATTTCAATTGTTACGCCACCACAAAACACGATGGTGAAATGGAAGTTTGGCGCGGGATCGAAGAAGGGCTGAATGCCGTCATCGTAAATCCCTGTGCCGTGCTTGGACCCGGTGACTGGGATCGCAGCAGCGGGCTGGCCATACGCCGGGCGGCACGGGCACCGAAATATTATCCGCCCGGTACAAAAAATTTTGTGGACGTCCGCGACATTGCCGTGATCATGCGCCGGCTTACGGAAAAGAAAATATCAGGAGAACGGTTTCTGCTCGCTTCCGACTCTGTGACCATCCGCGAAATGCTGATTCATTTTGCAGATGCTTTCGGTCATACACCCCCTCGTTTAGCCATTGGCCGGTTCGGCCTGAGGAGTATTGCGTTTATCGAGCGGCTTTTTTGCTTTCTTACCGGGAAGGAACGGCAATTGACTGCTCCGGTTATTGCTTCTCTTCTGAGTCACACACGTATTTCCAACGAAAAGATAAAGAAACAGCTGAACTTTTCTTTCATACCTGTGAAGGAATCCATTCACTTTGCAGCACAACTTTACCGCAAAGAATCCGGCGTATAACTATTTGCCGGTTTCAGCGTCCAGTTTTTCTTTATTCAAGCGTTCAATCACCTCATCGTATATTTCGTCCAAAACGGCCGGCACCCTTGCGTAATAGGCCATACTACTATCGTACTGCGCCCGCGTAACCCCGGCTTCACTGAACAGAAGATCATAATTGACAGTGTCCGCACGAGTGCTGTCTGGATAATGTAACCGGTTGATCTGCTTTTCCGCATCGGCCTTATGCATTTTTACCAGCAACACTATCATTTGCTCCTCAGCAATTACGGAATCAGGGGTTTGAACGGCGCCCGGTCCGCAGGCGCTGAGTCCCACACTCAAAATAAAAGCAAATAAGTAATTTTTCATCGGTCGAATTTCAGTCTTTGTCCGGAATGTATGGAATGAACGACCCCGGTCTCCTCTCCGCGGCCGTTTTCGTAAACATGTTTCCCATTCACGAAGGTATGCATCACTTTTGAACGAAAGGTCACACCCTCCAGTGGCGACCATCCGCATTTGTAAAGGATATTCTCCTTCTTCACCATCCAGGGTGAATCAGGGTTTACCAATGTAAAATCGGCAAAGCAGCCCGGACGCAGGAAACCCCGGTCTCTTATCCGGAAACAAATCGCCGGGTGATGTGCATAACGCTGCACCATGTCCTCTATTGTAAGTCTGCCTTTACCTACGCATTCCATCAATAAAGGCAATGCATGCTGAACCAGCGGTCCGCCGGAAGGCGCCTGCAGATAAGGTTTGCTTTTCTCCTCCACAGTATGAGGGGCATGATCCGTAGCGAGCACATCTATCCGGCCTTCCTTTAAACCTTTCCACAATGCTTCTCTGTTTTCCGACGACTTCACTGCCGGATTCCATTTTATCAGATTCCCGAGCCGGGAATAATCATCTGCGCTGAACCATAAATGATGTACACAGGCTTCTGCGGTGATCTTTTTATTTTCCGGAGTGCCTGTCTGAAACAATGATAATTCCTTTCCACTGGAGATATGCAGAACATGAAGCCGGGATCCATATTTCGCAGCCAGCTCTACAGCCAACGCACTGGAACGGTAACATGCTTCTGTGTCACGGATGAGAGGATGCATTGAAACAGGGATATCTTCTCCGTATTTGGTCCGCGCTGCCTCCAGATTTCTACGTATAGTAGCTTCATCTTCACAATGCGTGGCGATCAGCAGCGGAGACTCGGCGAATAACTGCTCCAGCACTTTATGATCATCCACGAGCATGTTACCGGTAGAAGATCCCATAAAGATCTTAATCCCGCAAACAGTTGCAGGATCGGTACGCAGTACTTCATTTATATTGTCATGGGAAACACCCATGAAGAAGGAGTAATTCGCAACAGACACTTCTGCTGCCCGGGAATATTTTTGCTCCAGCAATTCTTGTGTCAGAGTATTCGGGACAGTATTTGGCATTTCCATGAAGGAAGTGATACCACCCGCCACCGCTGCTTTTGACTCTGTCAGAATTTCCGCTTTGTGTGTAAGCCCCGGCTCCCGGAAGTGCACCTGATCATCAATAAAGCCGGGAAATATATAGCAGTTTCCCGCATCCATCACTTGTTTCGCACTTTTGCCGGCGCGGTCAATTTCCAGCGGGTCAGTGAGAACCGCCTCTATACGATCACCGTTAACAAGCAACGCCCCGCGAAAGGACTTTCCTTCATTAACCAGTGTTCCGTTTTTGACCAGCAAACTCATCAGAATGTTATTTCTTTCTCAATTTCCGCGTTGTTCCGGATAAGCACCACTTTTACCTTCTGCCCTTTATTAAATGTGCCCAGGGCTTTCATGTAATCCTGCATGTGATTTACGGGAATATCTCCCAAACGAATGATAATATCTCCTATGGTGATTCCGGCAGATGCTGCCGGCTTGCCCTCTGTTACCCCGTCTATTTTAACTCCTTTTCCCTCAAACGTGTAATCTGGCATTATTCCCATGGTTACCTTAAAGGAGGTTTTTCCACCTCCTGTATTGTTCCTGGTTTTCAGAAATACCAGTCGGGGGAGCGCATTAATTTCATCGAGTGTTCGTACGATATATTCAAGAATCATGACCACCCCTTCATGGTTTACCTTGTCTGCATCATCGGAGGGTTTATGGTAATCAGAATGCTGACCGGTAAAAAAGTGAAGAACAGGGATGTTCTTTAGATAAAAAGAAGTCTGATCGCTGGGACCGATCCCGGAAGAGTCTTTTGTGATCGTAAGATGGCCTTTCTGGCGGTCCAGCATCGCCACAAAATCCGGTGCAGTGCCCACACCAAACACCATTACTTTTTCGGTAGTGTCATTCATGCGTCCGATCATATCCAGATTAATCATGCAATTCACTTTACTCAGATCAATGGTGGGATTTTCACAATATCTTTTTGAACCCATCAGGCCGAGTTCCTCTCCGGAAAAACAGATAAAGAGAAAATTGTAATTCTCTTTCACCTGGTTGGTCTTTAAAAATCTGGCCAGTTCAATCACACCGGCCACACCGCTCGCATTATCGTCAGCACCATTGTGTATCTTGCCTTCCGGATCCGGCTCTCTCGAATTGAGATCATGCCCCAGCCCCAGGTGATCGTAATGCGCGCCAATCACAATAGTATGTTCTGCTTTATTATCGAGAAATGCCACCACATTAAGCCCCTGCACCACTGGTCCGGTACCTACCGTATCGTGTACGCTTGCTCTTTTTTTGAATGAGAAGGAATAAAGATAACTGCTGAGATTTCCTTTCGGGATCAGATCCAGCTTTCTGAAATGAGATGCAATATAGTTCGCCGCCTTTAGTTCTTCCTGTGTGCCGGTGCCCCTTCCTTTAAGTTCATCTGAAGCAAGAAAATCCACATGCTTTTTAATCTGGTTTTCGGAAAACTTTGCCTTTGGTTTTTTCTGTGCCTGCATCGCTAAGGAGAGCGCGGCGAAAAGCAGTGCAATAATTGTTTTCATTCTTGCTTCTTTTCAACTTTCATAAACCTCATCGAAAGCACACCCAGGAATGCCTCCTTAAATATCTTCGTACTCATTTTAGAAACACCCAACTGCCGATCCGTGAAAACAATGGGCACTTCCACCACGTTAAAGCCGAGCCTTGCGGTTTTGTATTTCATTTCAATCTGGAAGGCATATCCAACGAAGCGGATACTATCAAGATCAATGGTTTCAAGCACCTTTCTCTGATAGCATTTAAATCCAGCCGTAGTATCCTTGATGTTAACCCACAGGACCGATCGCACATACAGTGATGCGAAATAAGACATCAGGACCCTGTCGGTGGGCCAGTTTTTGATCTTTCCGCCTTCGCAGTAACGGGAGCCTACGGCCAGGTCTGCACCTTTAAGGCAGGCTTCACGCAGGCGAATAAGATCAGCAGGAGGGTGGGAAAAATCACAATCCATTTCAAAAATGAACTGATAGGCTCGGGCGAGCGCCCACCGGAATCCGTGAATATAGGCTGTTCCCAGTCCGAGCTTTCCCTTTCTCTCTTCGAGGAAGAGCCGGTCTTTAAAATCCTTCTGCAATCCTTTAACAATCTCTGCGGTACCATCCGGCGAACCATCATCTACAATCAGTACATGAAAGGGCACCGGAAGTGCGAAAACGGTACGCAGCATGTTTTCGACATTTTCCTTTTCGTTGTAAGTGGGAATAATGACCAGGCTGTCGCTCATGTGACGAAAAACGGCAAATCCGAGCCGTTATTGGCTTAAAGATAGCTAAATTAATGCAGCCTTCTCCGGGGCATTTCAGCCGATCCGGTTTTTAACAATCTCCTCCACTACCGCAGGGTCAAGTAAAGTAGAAGTGTCGCCAAGATTCCCGGTCTCTCCTTCTGCAATTTTTCGCAGGATTCGCCGCATTATTTTGCCGGATCTTGTTTTTGGGAGCCCTTTTACCACCTGTATTTTATCCGGGCGGGCGATAGGACCCATATATTTGGTTACGGTATCTATTACTTCCTTTTGCAGCAGGTCTTCCCTTTCCGGGGTATGTTCACATATTACAAAGGCATAAATTCCCCAGCCTTTAATGGGATGCGGGAATCCTACTACGGCACTCTCCACTACATTGGGATGCTGGTTGATGGCACTCTCTACCTCGGCCGTTCCCAGCAAATGACCAGAAACCTTGATCACATCATCCACCCGCCCGGTGATGCGATAGTAACCGTCCGCATCCCTCCGGCAACCATCGCCGGAAAAGTAGTAGCCGGGATATTCAGAAAAGTATACTTCTTTGCATCGTTTATGGTTGTTGTAAGTGGTCCGGATGATTCCCGGCCAGGGAAATTTAAAACATAATCTTCCCTCTGCTTTCATCTCTGTAATTTCTTTCCCGGCTTCATCAAGGAGTACCGGAACTATACCCGGAACAGGGAGTGTGGCGTACGACGGACGTTCCGGAGTTATACCTGCCAGAGGAGAGATCATGATTCCTCCCGTTTCTGTCTGCCACCAGGTATCCACAATCGGGCACTTCTCCTTACCGATATTCTTATGATACCAGTGCCATGCCTCCTCATTGATAGGTTCTCCTACCGAACCAAGTATCCTGAGGCTGTTCAGTGAGTAGGGCTTCACAAACTCCAGGCCGGCCGCTTCCAGCGAACGGATAGCGGTAGGAGCCGTGTATAAAATATTCACTTTATGTTTATCCACTACCTGCCAGAAACGGCCGGCATCAGGGAACGTAGGAATCCCTTCGAACATCAGCGAGGTAGCTCCGTTGAGAAGGGGACCATAAACCAGGTAGGAGTGCCCTGTTACCCATCCAATATCTGCCGTACACCAGAAAACCTCCCCGGGTTCATACTGGAACACATTCAGAAAGGTGTAGGCTGTGAAAACCATGTACCCTGCAGTGGTATGAACCACTCCCTTCGGTTTTCCGGTACTTCCGGAAGTATATAAAATGAACAGCATATCTTCACTGTTCATAGGTTCAGCCGGACAAATGTTGCGCTGCTCCCGGCATTCCTCCTCCCACCATGCATCTCTGCCGGCAGTCATACTCACGGTGGAGCCTGTTCGTTTGAGAACGATTACTTTTTTAACGGTAGGGCACGTTTTTAAAGCTTCGTCCACCACCGGTTTCAACGGAACCTCCTTTGCTCCACGATAGCCTCCATCGGCTGTGAGTACGAGGCTGCACTCCGCGTCGTGTATTCGGTCTGCCAGGGAGCTGAAAGAAAACCCGCCGAACACTACCGAATGAATTGCACCGATTCTCGCGCATGCGAGAAGGGCAAATGTCAGTTCCGGTACCATAGGCATATAAATGCACACCCGGTCGCCTTTTCTGACTCCGTTTTTTTTCAGCATGTTGGCTACCCGGCACACTTCGTTGTGTAATTCAAGGTAGGTGAACGTTCGCGAGGGTTCATCCGGATTATTAGGCTCCCAAATAATCGCTCGCTGGTGGCCTAGTTTACTCAGGTGCCTGTCGATACAGTTTTCGGTAATATTCAATTCCCCGCCTAAATACCATTTAATATCGGGTGCGTCGAAATTCCACTCCAGGATAGTATCCCATTTCTTTTTCCATAAAAACTCTGACGCAATGCCTGCCCAGAATTCCCTTGGGTCTTTTACGCCGGCCTCATAGTGCCTGCGGTAATCATCCATGCTTCGAATTCTCATGAAGTGAAGGTAATAAATTACCGAGCGAGTTCTGCAGCACGCTCGCGTGCTTTCTGCATACCCGCCGACAGCCCCTCTCCTACTCCTTGCTCTTCGAAACACCGGAAAGCCGCTTCGGTTGTTCCTCCCCTGGACATTACAGCCCGGATGAGTTCATCAAGGGATTTTCCGGAAGTGTTCAATAGATGAAAAGAACCGAGCATGGTTTGCTTCACAAGATTGCCGGCAATGTGCTCATCCAGCCCCATTCGCTTCCCGGCCTCAATCATGGCTCTTACGATATAAAAAAAGTAAGCCGGTCCTGATCCGGAAACACCGGTAACGGAATTCAGCATTTCCTCATCTTCAAAATAGATAGTTCTTCCGGTTGTTCCCAGAAGATTTTCGGCCTTTTTGGTCTCATCCATAGTCATTTCACGGCTGCAGGAATAACCTGTCATGCCCATGCCTATTTCCGCCGGCGAATTTGGCATAGCCCGGACCACGCGGGCTTGTCTGAGTTCCTTCTGAAGGGTGGGAATTCGAATGCCGGCCATAATGGAAATGATGATCTGACCATCCCGTAACACTGGTCGCAGTTCATCAGCCAGCGCATCGAAGTCTTGAGGCTTTACAGCAATAATAATGATATCACTGCGGCCTACCTCAGGATCATTCACGGTAGTAACAAGCCCCAATCCTGCTTCTTTGAGTATTTCCTTTCTTTCACGGCTTTTCTCGGCGAGGTAGAGGCGTGAGCGCTCCACAATATTATATTTCAAAAATGCGCGGGCATAGATCAATCCCATATTCCCGCAACCTGCAATAGTTACTTTCATATTATTTCTTTTCTTCCTGCAGAACAGGGTTCAGGATTTCTGTCTGGATGCGGATGGATTCATCATGTACGAGTTCGAAGAGTCTTTTAATAAACTCATCCTTCAGTCCGAGCATACGTCCGTTTGCGATCCGCTGTTCCAGCATTTCATCCCACCGGCTCAGTTGCAGGATCGTCATGTTTTTTGATTTTTTCAGCTCACCGATCTGTTCAGATAGCTGCATGCGGGAACGGAAAGCCTGCAAAAGCTCTTCGTCCAGTGCGTTGATCTTATCCCGAAGCTGTTCCAGCTTTTCTTTGCTGCCATTGAGAGGGGCGTCCTTTTTTCTTTCTACCATTCCCTCAAGGATCTCATTCAACATTTCCGGTGTTACCTGCTGACGTGCATCGCTCCAGGCCAGATCCGGCTGCACATGCGCTTCAATCATCCATCCATCCAGATCCATATCTATGGCTTTCTGCGCGAGGTACGGAATGAGCTCCCGTTGCCCTGCAATATGACTCGGATCGCAGAGAACAGGCAGGTTGGGATGTAAACGTTTCAGTTCAACAACTATCTCCCACAACGGATGATTCCTGAACGGGTGATTTCCGTGAACATGAAACCCGCGGTGTATCGCTCCCAGATGTGTTATTCCTGCTTTGTTCACACGTTCCAGCGCACCCAGCCATAATTGCAGATCGGCATGAATGGGATTTTTTATCAGCACGGTGGTATCCGTTCCTTTCAGTGCGTCTGCGATCTCCTGCACGGTAAAAGGATTGACGGTGCTTCTGGCTCCAATCCAGAAATGCCTGATTCCTGTCTGCAGGCATGCTTCCACATGCTTTGCAGAAGCAACTTCGGTTATGATTGTAAGACCTGTTTCTCGGTTCACCCTGGTGAGCCAGGGGAGTGCCTTGGCTCCCACCCCCTCAAATGCATCCGGCCGTGTACGGGGCTTCCACAATCCCGCACGAAACCAGAATGCTCTTCCCGTTCGCTGCAGCCGGAGGGCTGTCTGGAAAACCTGCTCCTCGGTTTCTGCGCTGCAAGGCCCGGCGATGAGAAGTTGTCTGCCGCCCGTTTTCCATTTATCTCTTGGTACAATATTGATGTCCGTTTTCATAGTATTTCTGTATGTTGTGATAATGCGGTCTGTTGTTTTTCCATGCTCATTGTATTAAAAAAAAGAACCCCGGCAGGGCCGGGGTTCGAATAGCTTTCATTTGTATCTGGCAAATTACTTCCTCTCCATTCCCCGGCCTGGTCTGGTGTAATAATACGGGAGGAAGAAATAGTTCGTATTCATAATAACAGGACAAAGATAGAGAACTTGAACCTGATAAAAAAAATCTTCAGCAGGAAATATTTTCGGGCCGGCGGTGCTTCCACCTCCGGTGGCTCCATAACCAGTTGAATGGTTGAGTGTTAATATCCCTCTCCAGCAAACGCGTATGGCGCTCCGTCAACTCGTTTTCCCTCAGGGAGGCAGGATCAGTTGTAATCAGCTCCGTCTTTATCAGGTAATGACCACGGCGCACTTTCTGAATCCACACATAAACTACAGCCAAATTCATTTTACGCGACATCACCTCTGCGCCCTTATATACGGGAGTATCCTGATTCAAAAACCGTGTCCAGTAAGCGGATTCCGGGGAGGGCGTCTGATCTCCCAGAAAAACCGTACCGGTTAATATATTCCGGTTCCGCACAAACTCCCTGTAGGTATCCTTCACCGCAACCGGCCTGGTTCCGAAGCGAGAACGGATCCGGTACATCAGGTGATCAAATCCTCTATTGGAGAGAGGGAGGTAAAGGCAATTTACCTGGTAACCCTCCAGTCCGGCAACACTGGCAGATGCCATCTCCCAGTTTCCGCAATGTCCCATCACCCAGATGACACTTTTACCTTGTGCATGGAGCGAGCGGGTCAGTTCACGGGTCTCAGGACTTATCACACAACGTTTCAATACAGAATTCCGGGAGCAGGAGATCAGTTTTATCGTTTCAAAAATGAGATCACAGAAATGCGCATAGAATTGTTTGGCAATAAGAATCCGTTCCTTTTCCGTTTTTTCAGGAAAGGCATTCCGTAAATTGCTTAAAACAACTTTCTTTCTATACCCGATGATATAATAAATAAAAAAGTAAAAGATGGAAGAGCGCAGATAGATCAGACTCCACGGTAAAAGAGAGTCAAGTAAGAGAAAGGGATAGATCAGATAGAAACCCACGGGGTAAAGGTAGTAAGCATTATCTTTATCCTCAGCATGAGCATTACACGTGAACAGATACTTCGCGCCCACCAGCGCATTTCTCCCTATGTTCTGCGTACGCCGGTTGTACGGGCCAAATCTTTAGAAGCCATGCTGAACTGCGAATTGTTTCTCAAATGCGAGAACCGCCAGAAGATCGGGGCATTTAAAGCAAGGGGAGCCATGAATGCCGTACTGCTACTTTCCGAAAGCGACCGGAAGAAGGGCGTGGCAACACATTCCAGCGGAAATCACGCACAGGCACTGGCGCTGGCAGCCCGGGAATTCGGACTGAAGGCCTGGATTGTGATGCCGGAAAACAGTTCCCCCGTTAAAATTGCAGGGGTGAAGGCTCTGGGCGCTGAAGTTATTTTTTGTGCACCGGGAACGGAGAACAGGAGAGCGGCATTGGATCAGGTGGTAGCACAGCACGGGGCTCTATTCATACCACCTTACGATCACCCGCACATCATTGAAGGACAAGCCAGCGCGGCGAAGGAACTTATAGAAGAAATTCCCGGTCTGGATCTGATTCTGGTGCCGGTGGGCGGCGGAGGGCTTCTCAGCGGAACAGCATTGGCCGCGCATTATCTTTCCCCTTCCACCTCCGTGTACGGATGCGAGCCGGAGAATATGGACGATGCTCACCGGAGCTTTCTTTCCGGCAAGCCGGAACCACTGAAGGAAGGAAGCACTACGGTAGCTGACGGGCTGCGCACCACGCTTGGCATTCTCCCGCTCACCCTTATAAAAAAATACGTGAAGGGCATCCTGACAGTACCTGAACAGGAGATACTTCCCGCCATGGAGTTTATTCGCGTACGTGAGGGAGAGATCATTGAACCATCCAGTGCGGTTCCGGTAGCTGCACTTCTAAGAAACAAACGGCTCATCGCAGGGAAGCGCGTAGGTGTGATCCTCAGTGGCGGAAATGTAAATAAAGCAGATAATTAAAGTCCTCGGAATGAGGCAAGTATCTGCCCTAATTTCCTTACCTTTGCCACTCTTTTTCCAGGGTCATGCAGTTCGAGGTAACAAACGAATTTCTGGAATCACTCCGGGCGGGCATACGCCGCAAGGATAAGGATTTTGTACTGGCACAGGTTCACGACCTGTTTCCGGTTGATATTGCCCATATTCTCAATGATCTGGAACCGGCCGAGGCGAAAGATGTCTTTGAACTGCTCGATGAACAAACGGCAGCAGATGTAACTTTTGAACTGGATGAGGTTGTAAGGGAGACTCTCTTTGAAACACTCACCTCGAAGGAAATTGCGGAAGATATTATCGAGAACCTGGAGTCGGATGAAGCGGCTGACCTTATAGCCGAACTTCCGGATAAACAACAGGACGAGGTTCTTCAGCATCTCGAGGATGAGGAACAGGCCAGTGACATTGCAGACCTTCTGAGCTATGATGAGAACACCGCCGGTGGTCTCATGATGAAGGAGCTCGTAATGGTGCGCGATACGCTCACGATGCGTGAATGTGTACGGCAACTTCGGGAACATGCTGATCATATTGAAGAGATTTATGCGGTTTACGTGGTAGATGATGCCGAACGGCTGCTGGGGTACATTCCCCTGAAAAAAATTCTCACTACCAACCTTCGCACCCCCATTAAAGATGTTTATGAGTCGGATATCATTACGGTCAAAGTGAATATGGACAGGGAGGAGGTGGCCAAGACCATGGAGCGATACGATCTGATCTTTGTGCCTGTAGTGGATACCCTGGGGCGCCTTGCGGGAAGAATCACCATTGATGACGTAGTGGATGTAATCCGAAAAGAGGAAACCGAGGATGTTCAGAAGATGGGAGGTATGGAAGCGCTGGAAGATTCTTACATGGGCAGTTCCACCTGGGAAATGATCCGCAAACGTGCCGGATGGCTGATCATTCTTTTTATCGGGGAAAGTTTCACGGCTACGGCCATGAGTTTTTTTGAAGATCAGATCGCGAAAGCCGTTGTTCTTGCTCTTTTTGTACCACTCATCATTTCCAGCGGCGGGAATACCGGCTCACAGGCCAGTACGCTGGTCATCCGCGCTCTTGCACTGGGAGAAGTCTCCATTCGCGAATGGTGGAAGATTTTTGTAAAGGAAATCAAAGTAGGTGTAACATTGGGAATCATCCTGGGTGTTTTCGGATTTTTACGCGTAGCGGTATGGTCAAATTTCGTTGATATTTACGGACCGCACTGGCTGGAAGTAGCCTACACGGTTGGTTTCTCTCTTCTGGGAGTTGTCATCTGGGGCAATCTGGTTGGTTCCCTGTTTCCCATGCTGTTGAAGAGATCCGGTTTTGATCCTGCGGTATCATCCACACCATTCGTGGCCACGCTGGTAGATATCACCGGACTTGTACTCTACTTCTCCATCGCTTCGCTGATTCTGGGCGGATTATTACTCTGACATGAACATTCTTTTCCTGGATACCGCTCATCCCTTCCTTATTGACAGCCTGAGGAAAGACGGACATAACTGCATAGAAGATTATGCCGGCGCAGCTTACCTGAAGCGGGGGAATGAAGAAATTCACGGAATTGTGATCCGAAGCAGGGTAAGAATAGGCAAGGAAACAATTGACCTCTTCTCTTCACTGAAATTTATCGCACGCGTAGGAGCCGGCATGGAGAACATTGATGTTATTTACGCGGAGAGCAAGGGAATCCGCTGCCTGCACGCTCCTGAAGGAAACCGAACCGCCGTTGCGGAACACGTAATCGGGATGCTTCTGATGCTGATCAACAACCTGAAGAAGGCGGATCGTGAAGTCCGCGAAGGGAAATGGATACGTGAAGGTAACCGCGGGTGGGAGCTGGAAGGAAAAACCATCGGGATCATTGGCGGCGGGAATATGGGTAGTGCTCTGGCGGAGCGACTGGTCAGCTTCAACTGCAGGATTCTTGTGCATGACAAATACCTTAAACCGGACACTGGAAACGACAATGCCCCTTCTTTACAACTATGCTCGCTGCAGGAAATCTTTCACCATGCAGACATCGTTAGTCTGCACCTGCCGCTTACCGAAGAAACGCAGTACTACGCCGATGACCGCTTTTTTGACTCCTTTAGAAAAAAGATCATTTTCATTAACACGGCTCGCGGAAAAAACCTCCTGACTTCAGCGCTGGTTCGGGCACTGAGATCGGGAAAAGTTAGCGGCGCCTGCCTCGATGTTCTGGAATATGAAAGCGGATCCTTTGAGAATCTGTCCGGATTACAGAATGATGATCTCCGCTTTCTTATGAGTTCAGAAAATACTATTCTTACCCCGCACATTGCCGGATGGACCATAGAAAGCAATCTGAAAATGGCAGAAATACTATTTCGTAAAATATCTGCACTGAAATAAAAAATTGATCTTCATCTGATTATTTTGACCGGATAGTCCCTTGCCCCATGCGTATCCTAAACTTTATCCTGTTTCTTTTACCACTGAGCTTTTTCGCCCAAAAAACGGCACTTTCCGAAAAAGGCATGGTGGTTTGTGCGCATCCGCTCGCCAGTCAAATTGGCGCAGAAATATTAAAAAAGGGAGGAAATGCCTTTGATGCAGGCATCGCCGTTCAGTTTGCGCTCGCAGTGATCTATCCAAATGCCGGTAATCTGGGCGGAGGCGGCTTTATGGTTGCAAGAACTGCGGACGGGAAGAATATATGTCTGGATTTTCGTGAGAAGGCGCCCTCCGGAGCATCACGGGAAATGTATCTGGAAAAGAATGGAGAAGTGCATAAAACAGCGAGTCTGGAGGGGGTTTTGGCTGCGGGCGTACCGGGAACCATAGATGGCATTTTCAAAATGCAGCCGTACGGGCGTTTACCGTTAAAAGACTTGATTGATCCGGCCATCCGGCTGGCTGAAAACGGTTTTCCTGTCACGGAACGGGAAGCCGCAGCACTGAACAGCCTCAGAAGTAAATTTCTCACTAACAACCAGCATCCTGTTGCATTCGTGAAGAACATCCCCTGGAAAGCGGGCGATACACTTATTCAGAAAGAACTGGCAGAAAGCCTGAAAAGGATCAGAGACCTGGGCCGCGACGGATTCTACAGCGGCATTACCGCGCAGCTCATCGTGGCGGAGATGAAACGGGGAAAGGGGCTGATCACGGAAACGGATCTCTCATCCTATTCTGCTGTTTTTCGCACGGCGTTACAATTCTCCTATAAAAATTATTCTGTAATTACGATGCCCCCTCCTTCTTCCGGCGGAATTATTCTGAGACAGCTGATGGGAATGGTGGAAAAATATCCTGTAAAAGAATGGGGCTATCAGGATGTCCGTTATGTGCATCTGGTAGCAGAATGTGAGCGGAGGGTTTTTGCTGAACGTTCGGAACACATGGGGGATCCGGACTTTTTCAAAGTGCCAATGCGCACGCTTACTGATACCGCTTTTATACGAAAGCGGCTGGCAGATTTCAACCCGGATTATGCTACTCCCGGTATAAATATCCGACCTACAGTTATTCCGCCTGAAAGTGAAGAAACCACCCATATCTCTATTGCAGACGGAATGGGAAATGCCGTTTCCATCACCACCACGCTCAATGGCGCATACGGATCTTACACAGTGGTGAAGGGGGCGGGCTTTCTCCTGAACAATGAAATGGATGACTTCAGTGCGAAACCGGGCACTCCGAATCTTTACGGACTGGTAGGAGGCGAAGCCAACTCTATTGCTCCCAACAAACGCATGCTCAGCTCCATGACACCCACCATTTTACTGAAAGACAATATGCTTTTCATGGTAGTGGGAACGCCCGGAGGTTCCACCATTCCAACATCCGTTTTTCAAACCATCATGAATGTGATTGAATTTGAGCTTTCACCCGAACTGGCTGTGAATGCTCCTAAATTTCATCATCAGTGGTTGCCCGACTACCTGTATGTGGAAGAGAGCTACCCTGAAAAAATTCTTGATGAACTGAAAATAAAGGGGCATCATCCGAAAAAGCGATCTTCCATAGGGCGAACGGATATCATTCTCATACTGCCCGACGGAAAACGAAAAGGTGTAGCTGACAATCGCGGCGATGATGCAGCGGCCGGGGAATAAACTATTTCATAACCATCTGCACCGTGTACCTGCTCTTCACTTCCAGTAAAATTTGCTTCCCGACCGTTACGCGGTCAATGGTTTCCTGATTATAATAACGTATGGTTACCAGCTCCACGTTTTCATTGTAGAGTACACGGTATTTCCTATGCAGGGCCTGGATAAGGTCCGGCAGTTTCCGTGCATCGGCCTGAATACAGACGGAGAATGAAATGGCAGAATTTTGCATGGTGTTAATATGAACACCCATGCGGGAAAAGAGATCAAAAATATCTCTCAGGTTTTCTTCCACGATAAATGAGAAATCCTTGGGAGAAATAGAAATAAGCACCTGATTTACTTTAAAAATAAAGCAAGGAATGGGAAGGGGTGCAGGCTCCGCGGAGATGGCGGTTCCAGGTTGCGAAGGATCCATAAATGATCTCACATAAAGCGGAATTCCCTTGTTCTGGAGCGGCTTCAGGGTTTTTGGGTGAATGACGGTAGCACCGTAATACGACAATTCGATGGCATCCTGATACGTCAGGCGGTCGATGAGCACTGTATGGTCAAACCACTTCGGATCCGCATTGAGCACACCCGGCACATCCTTCCAGATGGTTACGCTTTCCGCATCCATACACCAGGCGAGAATGGCCGCTGTATAATCGGAGCCTTCTCTTCCAAGTGTAGTGGTAAAATTTTCCGCAGTAGATCCCAGAAAGCCCTGGGTCACCGTAATCCTCCCTGTACCAGATAGTCCGCTGCTGATGCGCTCCGCAGTCAGCTCCCAGTCTACCTTCCCTTCCCGCCATGTTTCATCCGTACGGATCCAGTCTCTCACATCCCACCACATTGCATCTTTAAATTGCTGCCGGAGATAAGCGTGAACGATTCGTGTGGAGATCACCTCGCCGAAGCTCACGATCTGATCGTATACCTGGTCAAATGAATGTTCCGGTTCTCCTTCGATTTCCCACTCGAGTTCCGCGAAGGTATTATGCAATTCAGTAAAAAAAAGTGTTTCCTCTCCACCAAAGAGATCCCGTGCGATGCTGAAATGGAAGTCGCGTATCTCTTTCAGCATCTCACCCTTCTTTTCCCACTTGCCAAAAAACGCTTCTGTTAGTTTTTCCAGCGCGTTGGTTGTTTTCCCCATGGCAGAAACCACCACGAGTATCCGGTCTTCCGGAAACAAGGAAAGGATTCGGGCTACATTTCGAACCGCGTTGGCATCTTTTACAGATGCACCCCCGAATTTAAATACTTTCATGACTGAAGGCCCGAATCTGTTTTTCCACCAGGCGGCAGGATACCCACTCTTTTAAGAACTCTGCCTGGTATTTTTCATAAAACTTTATCGCCGGAGTATTCCAGTCGAGCACCTGCCATTCCAGTCGCCGTACCCTCATATCTTTTGCTACGCCAATGACGGCTTCGAACAATTGCCTGCCGATCCGGAGCCGGCGAAAATCCTGCCGAACGATGATATCCTCAAGGAAGATGCACCGGCCTTTCCACGTAGAATATTTAACATAATAGAGTGCCATACCCTGTATCTTCCCATCCACCTCAGCGATGAAGAACCGAAACACAGGATGGTCTCCGAATCCATCCCGCTCCAGATCCTGTAACGTTACTTCCACTTCCCCCGGGGCCTTTTCATATTCAGCCAACTCCCGGATAAGCTGAAGCACATCGGGTAGATCTTCCCTGAAACCACTTCTGATCCTGACTTCCATCGGATTAAAAGTAATACGAATTTCAATGCCAAAAATCCGATATTTGCACAAAAGGACGTTATGGCCAAATTGAAAACGCTGGGACAATTCATCATTGAGAGGCAATCGGATTTTCCATATGCCAAAGGGGAACTTTCCCGTTTGCTGCGCGACATCGGAATTGCGGCGAAGATTGTGAACCGCGAGGTAAATAAAGCCGGTCTTGCGGATATTATCGGAGATGTAGGCGAAATAAACGTTCAGGGTGAAAGTGTAAAAAAGCTGGATGTGTTCGCCAACGAACAGTTTATAGCGGCGCTTTCGGTTGGCGGGGAAGTGTGCGCCATCGCTTCAGAGGAAAACGAAGATATCATTCCGGTGGATAACGCGCATTCCAAGAACGCGAAGTATGTGGTGGCTATGGATCCACTTGACGGCTCTTCGAATATAGATGTGAATGTCTCCGTGGGAACGATCTTCAGTATTTACCGGCGGATCAGTTTATCAGGCCCGGGAACGATTGAAGACTTTCTACAGCCGGGCACAGAAATGGTAGCTGCCGGATATGTAATTTACGGATCTTCCACCATGCTGGTCTACACTACCGGAAAAGGGGTGAATGGATTCACGTATGATCCCAGCATTGGTGAATTTTGTTTATCCCATCCCGGGCTGCAAACGCCCAAACAGGGCAAGACCTATTCCATCAATGAAGGCAACTACATTCATTTTCCTGACGGAGTAAAGAAATACATCAAGTATTGTCAGGAAGAAGATGCAGCCACCAAACGTCCGTATTCCTCCCGATACATCGGTTCAGCAGTGGCAGATGTTCACCGCAACCTGCTCAAAGGCGGTATTTTTATTTATCCCACTACCAGCTCATCACCAAAGGGGAAGTTGCGGTTATTGTATGAATGCAATCCGCTTGCGTTTATTATCGAACAAGCCGGAGGGAAAGCGACGGATGGTGCCAAGCGCATTCTGGAACAGGAAGTAAAGTCCATCCATCAGCGCAGTCCATTCTTCGCAGGTTCCACCGAGATGGTTGACCTTGCTTCGGAGTTCATGCAAAAATATTCTTCCGTAAAGACCTGACGAGCGCAAATCCGGGTGGTACCGGAATTCAGGAAGAAAGTACCTGCTTAAGTTTTGCGATCGATTCATAATAAGGAGCGATCCGGATATCCAGACGTGCCACGTCCTTCTTCACATCCTCGCGCCGGGCTCTTTTGAGGGCGAGCAGATTCTCTTTACTTACGGGCATAGCGATTCCCGTCCACGAGCCTATCCACAGAATAAAAAATGCAAGCCAGTAAGGCATAGAAACAAATACCGGACGGTTACCGGAGGTCATTGCAACCTCTTTGTAGAGGGTTTTCATTTCCACCGCTTCCTCCTCCGCAATATTAATAGTACCACTCAGTTCCGCTTCAATTGCCTTATCAATGACCAGTGCAAGGTCCCATACTCCGATCGTATGCATTGGCTGATGACCACCGGCCACCATTGGTATAAATTTCCGTGTGGAAATATAGCGGTAAATGCTTCGGAACAATCCTCCGTCGCCTATTACAAGCCCTGGTCGGATGCTTAGTTCAGCCGGCCGGGAAAACATTTGCTGCAGTTCAAACATCTGCTGGCCGTAGGCAGATTCTGCATTACTGCGCGCGGCAATACTGCTGATGAATACCGTACGCTTGACCTGTTTTTCCCGTGCAAGCTCCAGTACCTTCTTTGTACCTTCCAGGTTAATGCGAAAACTGTCCGGATGATTGTGCTGTTTAACATATGCGGCATGAACCACATAATCCGTATTATGAAAAGCTCCCGCGTCAGGTCCTTTCTCCAGTTCGTAGTGAACATAAAGCACTTCCCTGATCCAATTTTCCGGCATATGATGCACGAGCGCGATAACACGCCAGCCCCTTCTCACGAAGTGACTTACCAAATGAGAGCCGATAAAACCGTTCGCTCCTGTGATTGCGATGGAAGGCATACTTTTCCCGTCGTAAAAGTAGGAAAAGATAGTGAGGGTAACACCGCGATTGAATCCTGATTTTATATATTCTTACTAACTCGTGTTCGTCGTCATTTTATGGCGATTCGGCCATTCATTTCCGGTAAAATCATTCGTTAATATCCGTCGGTAAGATCATTTTACCGGTTCATTCCTTCTTTTCAATTCCTCCTTTAAATTCGCCATTTCCTGTGCCAGCATTTTGTTCTGCCGCTGAAGGCGACTTACGGTTACAGAAAGATGCAACAGATAGATGAGGATAGCGAAGATCGCCCCGATAAAAACCAGGTTTGGTGCCTCATACACTCCGAACAGACCAGACACCACTTCCAGGCCCTCCCTCCAGATGGAAAATGTCAGCAGCACAAGAGTACAAATGATCCAGATGAACGCATATTCTTCCCTTAGTTTTCCCTTGAAAATCAGCCGGGCTATATTTCCAAGAAAGAGCAGACTGGCAAGAATGGCGATGACTTGTATACGTTCCATGATTTCAGTGTTTTCTCAGGTGTGAAAATACAACTCCGAGCGTCACCTTCCACATATAATAGAAAGCATTCAGGGAGTTGATCGACGATTCGCCGCCTCTGCGCACATTCATTATAACCGGGATCTCTGCTACCTTAAGGCCGTGCCGGGCGTAAATACTGATGGCCTCGGGTTCAGGATAATCATCCGGGTATTCTTCTGCGAGTATATTCAATGTGCGGAGGTTCACAAGGCGAAAACCGCTGGTACTGTCCAGCACCCTATAGCCGGTGAGCAGGCGGGCCAGGGCGGAAAACCACCGTATCCCCAGGCGGCGCAGCGCGCTGCTCTGAAAACCCTCCCCGGAAATGAAACGCGATCCGATGACAACATCCAGCTCCTCCTCCTCCATTTTCCTCAGCATGGCCGGTATGGCTTCCGGTGGGTGTTGTCCGTCTCCGTCTACCTGAATGGCATGTGTAAATCCATGCGCTCTGGCGTATATAAACCCCGTTTGAACCGCTCCGCCAATGCCCAGGTTCACCGGAAGCGACAGAACCACAGCCCCTGCATTTTCTGCCACCTCCGCTGTATGGTCGGTTGAAAGATCGTTCACTACAACCGGAATCAGCGGAATCCCGGATTCCTTCGCTATTCTGCGTATTCCCTCCACCACATGACGTATAGAATCCTGCTCATTATATGCCGGAATGACGGCTGCGATCTTCATAGCAGCTATTTATCGCCAGGTGTACAGATTTGTCGTATAAAATCACCCATTTGTCAAATTCTTTAAAAAAAATGACTTGTCTCTTTTATATAACATTCTTTTTTTCTATATATTTACCTAAAGGCAACGGAAACGTACTATTTAGGTAAAAATAGGATTTTTCCATCATGGCTGGCCTTGTGAAAAAGAACGTTTCAAACAATGAGTTTTTAATACATCCCCAATAATGAACAGCACCGAGACCAGGTCGCTACAAAGTCATCTCAAGCAATTCTTCGGATTCAGCAAATTCAAAGACCAACAGGAACAGATTATACAGAGTGTTCTTGACGGCAATGACACATTTGTTATCATGCCTACGGGCGGGGGGAAGTCTCTCTGCTATCAACTGCCTGCCCTGATCAGCGAAGGGACGGCTATTGTGGTATCTCCCCTGATCGCCCTGATGAAAAACCAGGTGGATAATATCCGAAGTTTCGGAGCAGAAACGGGCATAGCCCACTTTCTGAACTCTTCGCTGACCAAGGCAGAAATTCAGCAGGTTCGAAGTGACATTACCGAAGGGAAAACCAAACTTCTCTATGTAGCTCCTGAATCGCTTAATAAAGAGGAAAACGTGATTTTTTTTCGCGACATACGCATCTCTTTCTTCGCGATTGACGAGGCACATTGTATTTCTGAATGGGGACATGATTTCCGGCCGGAATACAGGAGGCTAAGACCCATCTTTGAACAGATCGGTAAAACTCCAATCATTGCACTTACAGCTACCGCCACACCCAAAGTACAGCAGGATATTCTGAAAAATCTGGGCATGACCGGGGCCAATGTCTTCAAATCCTCATTCAACCGATCGAATTTGTTCTACGAGATCCGCCCAAAGGTGAATGTGGTAAAAGAGATTATCCGGTTTGTACGCAAACACAACGGAAAATCTGGAATTATATATTGCCTCAGCCGGAAAAAAGTAGAGGAGTTGGCCGAAACCCTGCAAGTGAATGGTGTAAAAGCCCTCCCCTATCATGCCGGGCTGGATGCAGGTACACGGGCCAGCACACAGGACAAATTTCTGATGGAGGAAATTGATGTGATTGTAGCCACAATTGCTTTTGGCATGGGAATCGACAAACCAGACGTACGGTTTGTTATCCACCATGATATACCAAAGTCGCTTGAAGGTTACTATCAGGAAACCGGTCGTAGCGGGCGAGATGGTGGTGAAGGACATTGCCTTACCTTTTATTCCTATGACGACATACAGAAGCTGGAAAAATTTCTGAAAGGAAAACCTGTTGCCGAGCAGGAAATCGGCAAACAGCTGATTCAGGAAACAGTCTCCTATGCCGAAACTTCTGTTTGCCGCCGGAAATTTCTGCTCCATTATTTCGGAGAAGAATTCGATGAAAACAATTGCAACGGGATGTGCGACAACTGCAAGCATCCGAAATCAAAATTTGAGGGAAAGGAAAATGTAGAACTGATGCTGGAGACGGTTGCGGCCATGAAGGAAAAATTCAAGGCAAAGGATGTGATCAGTGTGCTGATGGGCACGATGACCTCCACCGTGAAGTCCTATAAGTTCAATAACCTTGAAGTATACGGGAAAGGCGCGGAAGATGATAAAGAAGAGAAATTCTGGAACGCTGTAATCCGTCATTCAGTGATTCAGGGATTATTACAGAAAGACATAGAAACCTACGGCATTCTGAAAATTTCCAAGTCGGGTAAGGAATTTATGCGTTCGCCCCGGAGCATGATGATCACCCGCGACCACGATTATGAAGGTGCGGATTCCGGAGAAGATGAGGATGAAATTGTAACCAACGGCAACGGGCGCGGAGGAGGTGCGGACGAAGTCCTGTTCGCTATGCTTAAAGATTTATGCAAGCAGGCGGCCGGAAAGCATAAACTTCCTCCATATGTCATCTTCCAGGAGACTTCTCTTTCCGAAATGGCAATACAGTATCCGACTACAATGGACGAACTGACCAAGATCACGGGGGTCGGACTGGGAAAGGCACAGAAATTCGGAGCTGACTTTGTAAAATTGATCAAAAAGTATGTTGAAGAAAATGAAATAGAACGGCCACAGGATCTGGTGGTAAAAAGCGTAGTAAATAAGTCACAGGCAAAAGTTGCTATCATACAGAGTATTGACCGTAAATTAGACCTGGAGGACATTGCCAACGGAAGGGGGCTGAGTTTCGATGAGATACTCACCGAGATCGAGCACATTGTGCAATCCGGCACACGTGTTAATCTTGGGTATTATATCAATCAGGTGATTGACGACGAGAAACAGGAAGATATTCTTGATTACTTCCGCGAATCCCAAACGGATTCGCTGGAGGCCGCTCTGCAGGAACTTGGTGAAGACTCCTATTCTGAAGAAGAGGTAAGGCTTATGCGGATAAAGTTCCTGAGTGAATTTGGGAATTAACTCTTCAGTGCAATACAGGAAAGCAGTGCCACACCCGTCTGAAGTGCCTCCTCATCTATATCAAACGTCTCGGTATGTACACCGGCGCTGATCCCTTTTGATTTGTTACCGGTTCCCAGTCGAAAAAAACAGCCCGGGATATGCTGAGTATAAAATGCAAAGTCCTCCGCGGTCATACGCACAGGTAAATCCTCCACCTTTTCCTTTCCCAGGTAGGTTTCCGCCGCTTCCCTGCATCTCCCGGTAAGTGCTTCATCATTCCGGAGAAACGGATATCCTTTTTCGATGCGGAATTCAACATTTCCGCCCTCTTCCCTGGCTTTGCGTTCTGCAATCTCCTTCATCAGGGCATGAGCTTTTGTACGCCAGTTCTCATCCAGGGTTCGGAACGTACCTTCCACATAAACGGATTCGGGAATAACATTCGTTGCACCCTTACCCTCTATTTTTCCAAAAGCGATAACGGTTGGGATGTGGCCTCCCGCTTTTTTAATCATAAATACATTTCGCAGCTCCATCAACACGGCGGAAGCAATAAATAAGGGATTGATATAATCCGCCGGCATGGCTGCGTGCCCGCCCTTACCTCTGAAGGTCAGGTATAATTCGTCTGTGCTTGCCATGTACATGCCCGAACGGAATCCCACCCGACCGGTTTCCATTGAAGGAAACACATGAAGTGCCACAATTGCCTCCGGCCTGGGGTTTTCCAACACTCCTTCACCGATCATGAGGCTCGCGCCTCCCGGAATTTTCTCCTCACCGGGCTGAAAGATCAGTTTAACACTTCCGTGAAGTTCCGCCCGCAGCTCATGGATGATCCTGGCAGCACCAAGCAGGCAGGCCATGTGCACATCATGTCCGCAGGCGTGCATTATACCGGGATGTTTGGAGCAATAATCTGCCGCGCTTTTTTCCTGAATCGGGAGAGCGTCCATATCAGCCCTCAGGGCGATACACTTCCCAGGTTTCTCCCCTGTGATTAAGGCAACAATACCCGTTTTGACGATACCTTTCTTAAAGCTGATCCCATATTCCGTCAGCCTGGCAGCGATAAACTCAGAGGTCTTATATTCCTGAAACGAAAGTTCAGGATGAGCATGAAGCTGACGGCGGACAGATCGCACCTCCGAATGATACTTTTCCGCCAACGCACGGATTTTATCGTTCAGCTCAGCCATATCAGTTAATAAACAGCTTCAAATATACTGGTAAATGATCAGAGTAGCCTCCCAGATATTTTGTGCCGTTGAATGTTTTGTACATAGATACTTTGCCCTCCTTTCCCTTTTTTAAGAGGAAATCCTTTTTATAAATATTTCCGCTCTTGAGATCGCAGCTGATCTGATGTGGACCGCCTTTGAAGGATGAGGAGACCAGCATCTGGTCAAAGAGATTCCACTGTTCCTTGAACAGGTAGGTGCCATCGCCGGGATTACCCGATGCGGTTACATTCATGAGTTCAGCGGAGCCCGTGGGCCGGGGGTGCGCATGCAATACCTCCGTGAGGCTTTTGTTGTCTGGGAGATCATTAAAATCTCCCATTACAAGAATTTTAGCATTTGCCGTAACATATTGTATGGAATCAATTTTTTTGCGAAGCCGGCCCGCAGCAAATATTCGCTTCACTTCCGTTTTTTCTTCTCCCCCGATTCTGCTTGGGAAATGAATCACGAATACATGTATGCTTTCCTGCCCGTATTTCAAGTGAGCATAGAGAATGTCTCTTGTCTTATTCTCCGGCATTTGCGGATTAGTAGCTGAAATGAACTGATGGGATTGCAATTTAAAAACACCCTGATCAAACAGGAGTGCGGTCTCAATTCCCCTTACATCCGGTCCGCTGCTGATGAGCATACTATAGTTGCCCTTTATCAGCCGGGAATTCCTGACCAGGTCTTCCAGGCAGCTCTTCTCCTCCACTTCGCATAAACCGATCAGATCCGGCAGGTCACCGGGAACCGAATCGATTACCTCCGCCAGGCGATTGATTTTCTTAAAGTATTTTCCCGTATTCCACTTTCGTTTTGCATCCGGGAGAAAGTCGTTATCGCTTTTATGCGGATCATCAATGGTGTCAAAAAAATTCTCCGTATTGTAAAACATTACGTAGTATTCGGTGTATTTGTGCCTGTGCATCGAGAGCAGAAAAGGCAGCAAAAGAACCGGCAGGAGTCGGAATACCGCGGTTTTCACAAATCAAAAGTCGGTGGAAAATGAAAGATAGAAGAGTCTTGGCTTTTGCACAACGCCGTCATCCACACCCCAGGCCCAGTCGGCCCTCACAAAATAGCCAAGAATACGGCTCCGGAGGCCGAATCCGTAACCGCCAACAATTGGTTCGCGCTGATTTTTTAGTGTAACCAGTACAGGATAACCTCCGAGAAAAGTTGTATTCAGGGCATTTTCATCAGAGAAAGGATCCGGTCCGTTCCATGCGGTACCAACGTCTCCAAATCCGATAATTTGAAAATTCTGAAGAAAATCTGACCGGATCGGTTTATTCATAAGGTAGCGGAACAAAGGCATCCGGAGTTCAGAATTCAGCAGCACAAAACTATTTCCGTTCCTGATATTCTGTTTAAATCCACGAAGCGGAGCGGCGAGTGTCTGGTAAGTATAATTTTCTTCTGTGGAGATTGGAATTTCCGTATGGAAAAGCGGATTCATCCACGCATCCACGCCTCCCATGTAGTATACGAGCTTCCTGCTTCCGAAGGATGTACTGGCACTTAGGCGGTTGGCCCAAATGAAATCGCGATGAATTTTCAGGTAATGCCTGATATCAAGTCCTACGATAGCGATATCAGTAGAGTCCTTTGCCTGAGAGTACACCTCGCCGAAGAGTTTTAGCCTGATACCACGGTAAAGATTCAGGCCACGTTTGATGGTATTATCGTAGATATACTCTACTTTCAGTCCGCCCCAAAATTCATTCCGGTCGGGTTTTTCGAGGCTCACATCTTCCCGGGCCATATAGACGGTCCGGTCATACCGGGTGCTCAGGGTAGTCTTCAGCGCTGCCACTTCACTGAAGGGATATTTCAGTACATATTTCAACTGGTAAGCATCAATTTTTATGCGGTAAAGCCCCGACTCAATATCCTCCAGGCTTTGCAGATGGAAGGTATATTCTTTGTCCCAAAGTTTCACCCGGTCCACATACCCAATGAAAAACTCATTCGATCCGATCTCCCATGGTAAACGGGCTCCTCCAACGATCTTGTAATCTTCAAAGAGGTCATCCAGTTCAATTCTGAACTGGGCGGAGAAACCCGGATTCACGTAGGGTCCCCCGGTGAAGCGCTGGTAGGTAGGATTGAGGTAAGAATTATCAAATTGGGTTACCACCTGCTCTGATGTAAAGAAGCGGTTGTAGTTTCTCATCCGGCCGAAGTCAAATGGTTTGTTCAGCAAAGAATCCTGAACGTTCTTCCCTACCGTGATATCAGGAAGTGGCTTTTTTTCATCCGGGGTTTTCTGTTTCCCTTTTTCAATGTCGAATACATAATTATCAATATCAATCAGGGTACTGTCCTTTGGAGATGTCTTTTTAACAGGATCCTTCTTCACCTTGATGTTCACGCTGTTCACAGGGTTGCTCCCCTTTTGATTGGTCTTTTCATAGCGCTGCAGCTGATCTGCGAACCAGGTATTTTTCAATTCCACCGGAACCAATGCAGAATAGGCGGGTCGCTCTTCCACATAGAGATGATGAAGGCCGTCATGAAAAATCACCTGAGAAATTTTGCCTGAAACAGAACCAAGATCATGCTCCAGAATATTTCTTGAGTAATTTGTTACTGCCAGTGTTTTGGTCAGATACCTGTAGTGCTCTGCGGTATCTACAAAAGCCAGCACACTATCAAAGGTGGCCACATAGCGGTTCCTCACGCCATTCTCATCCGACAAGTAGCAAATAGCGGAGGAATCATAAGGGAAAGCCATTATTTCGTTTGCGTAAGGGGTGGAGGTAACTCTTTTCAGCACAGGACTACGGGAGGGATAATTATAGATGAACAGGTCTTTATAATAAGCGACCTGCTCGGGCGCTCCTTTCTTTTTCCATCCCAGTGTATCATTGCTCCGGTTGGATGAGAAAATGATCTTCCCATTCCTCAGGAAACGCGGGTAGAAATCATCGTAGATATCATTGGTGATCTGTTCAACATTGCTGCCGGCGATATGGAACACATAAATATCAGATTGTCCCTTGTTCACCCCGGAAATGGCGATTCTTTTTCCATCCGGGGCATAGGAGAGGTCCAGGATCTTTTCGAAATTAACCATCTTAACAATGTCCTTTTTGCCATTACTCAGGGTATAATAGGTCATTAACAATTCCCCCTTATACTCTGTAATAATGGTCAGAATTTCACCGGTGGGATGCCAGGTGAGCAGCGGGAACGAATAATCATTGATGCGATCAATCTTTTTCTCCCGTTTAATAATCCGTTTTGTTTTCCCGGTGGTCAGATCCCGGATCCAGACTTTGTACTGACCCATCTCATTGGTTACGTAGGCCAGTTTTTGTCCGTCGGGGCTCACTTTTGCCTGGCTGAACACCCGGGAGGCTTTTATTTTTTTCAGGACGGAGGGAGAGGAGGGCAGATTTCTGGATTTATCGGAATCTCCGTATCGTCCTTTATAGAATTCAAGCCATTCATAGGTAACATTCTTCACCGAAACTCCGAGTACGAACAAGAAAGCATTCTCCACATTCCGGCTCAGCTTGGTCATATAAAGGATATTGGAGATTACATTTTCTCCATAGGTTTCTCCAATATAAGACCACAGTGAATGTCCTGAGGCCGTAGCATCCTGTCCGGTGAGGTGATTAAAATCCTCGTATCTGCCAGAAACAATCCCATCCTTCACCCGGTTCTCTGTTTCCGGATCATATTTGTTTGAAACGTAGGAAATAAGTCCTTGTGTGAACCATTCCGGCAATACCAGAAAAGTACTGTTCTTAACCATCTCCTTCACATTACCTCCATACATCATTTGGTTTACGACCACCTCCGCCACTCCCCCCCGAATCTGTTCTTCCAGTTTCCTGTGGTCTCCTTCAAAATAGACGGCCACCTTACTTCCCACAATGCGGGTTACCCCCCCAACGTTGGCCTGCTCATTATACACCAGTCCCATATTGCTGGCCTTAAACTCACTTTGCGAATTATAAATGATGAATTCCACTTTGGATTCAAGCGGAAAATCGAAGAGTTTTTCAATCTGGGCCAGGTGTTTGCTGGCATTGATGGCCACGAACTCCGCTATTTCGCGTCCGCCCTGATAGAAATAGACATTGTACTTATCGTAACTATAGTACGTCCAGTGGTGTGGCAGATTATGCTGCACCCTGTTCTTTCCGAAGTCCTGGTGAGAACCGTAATAGAATTGGGCGGGAAGTAATCCAGTAATCCCTGAAAAAACGAATAAAAATAGTCTCCGGAGCATGCCCGTTTATTATCTTGCTAATTTAACGAAAAAACCATGATACGTATTGCCTGTTTTACCTTCAATCCCTTCGCCGAAAACACCTATGTATTGTCCGACAACACCGGAGAATGCGTAATCATTGATCCGGGCTGTTATGACGACAGAGACCGGCGGGAACTGGCTGATTATATTGAAGATAACCAGCTCAAACCCGTGCACTTACTGAACACCCATGGACATATTGATCATGTCTTCGGCAACAAATTTGTTTGCGAAAAATGGCAGATACCTGTGGAGATCCATCGTGAGGATCTCAAGACCTTACAGGCCATGGCAGAAGTGGCCCGGCTTTACTCTTTAAATGCAGAAATTTCCCCCGAACCAGGGGGCTGGCTGGAAGAAGGCGTAAAGGTATTATTCGGGCAATCGGGGCTGGAAGTTCTTTTTACACCCGGTCATTCCCCGGGCAGTGTATGCTTTTACCATCCCGGGCAAAAATTTCTGATTGGGGGCGACGTATTATTCCGGGAAAGTATTGGCCGTACCGATCTACCCGGCGGAGATCACTCCGGGCTTCTTAATAATATTACGACCAAACTTTTCACCTTACCGGAGGAGGTAACAGTATACCCCGGTCACGGTCCGGAAACAACCATTGGGCACGAGAAAAGGCTTAATCCATTTGTAGGAGGAGGCCAATGACCTTCGACCGCACATACACTAATTTGCAAGCATGATTCCGGAGCAATTACTGAGAAACCGAATGATTCTGGAAAAGTACATTCCGGAACAGGCAGCAGACCTCATTGCACGCTGGATCTACCGGTACGATTTCAAGCTAAAGATAAAGCGTTCAAGATCCACGAAGTACGGAGACTACCGTCCACGGCTTCCCGGGCGGAACCACCAGATCAGTGTCAATAATGACCTCAACCGATATAGTTTTCTACTTACGCTGGTTCATGAGATCGCCCATCTTACGGCCACGGAAAAATACGGTTACACTTCTGCTCCGCACGGGCGGGAGTGGAAACATGAGTTCAGGATCCTGATGCAGCCCTTTTTTGCGATGGGGATCTTTCCTGACGACGTTCACCGGGCTGTTCTGAATTACCTGAAAAATCCTGCAGCCACGAGCTGTTCTGATCTCCAGTTACAGCGCGTTTTACATCGGTATAACAAGGAAGTGCCCCCGCTGCACCTGGAAGAAATGCCGGAAGGAGCAGAGTTTATCTACCGGAACCGGCGGTTTACCAAAGGAGCCTGCCGCAGAAAGCGCTATGAATGCCGGGAGAAAAAATCGGGAAAAACCTATCTGTTCAGTCCGCTCACACCCGTGGAGGAGGTGAGTGAAAATCAGTAGATTTCTTAACGGAATATTCCGTGGTTTTCACTCACAAATCCTTACTTTTGGCCCATAAACTCTAAACCCATGAGTACCACCATGACCGGGAGCAGGGAACAGATCATTTCCAAGACCGCGGAAAACATTATCGGATCCGAAATTCTGAAACTTGCCGGAGAGATCAATGAAAAGGTTAAGAACGGAGAGAAGATTCACAATTTCACTGTTGGCGACTTTAATTCAAAGCTTTTTCCCATTCCCGCCGAACTCAAAGCGGAGATATTAAAAGCCTACGAGAACGACGAGACAAACTATCCACCTGCAGACGGTGTTCCGGAATTACGTCAGGCGGTAAGTGAATTTTTGAAATCGAAAGGTGGCCTGGATTATAAACCGGAACAGATCCTGATTGCCGGAGGTGCCCGCCCGATTATCTACGGTATTTTCCGCACGCTGGTAGACGAAGGCGACACGGTGCTTTTTCCGATTCCATCCTGGAATAACAACCATTACACCTACCTGCTTCACAGTAAGGCCGTAATGGTAGAAACCAGGCCGGAAAACAACTTCATGCCAACGGCCGAAGAACTGAAGCCACATATTGCGGAGGCTAATCTGCTATCCGTTTGTTCACCATTGAATCCTACCGGCACATGTTTTACCAAAGAAGGGTTAGAAGCCATCTGTGATCTGGTGCTTGAAGAGAACCTGAAACGGAGCGCCATCGGCAAGAAACCGCTTTATGTGCTTTATGACCAGATCTACTGGGCGCTTACTTTCAGCGGAACACAGCATTATAATCCCGTCTCCCTGCGTCCGGAAATGAGAGATTATACCGTTTTTGTTGACGGGATTTCAAAATCGCTGGCGGCAACCGGAGTACGCGTAGGATGGAGCATGGGTCCAAAAAAAGTGATGGATCGCATGAAGTCCATTATCGGACACGTAGGAGCATGGGCTCCCCGCGCAGAGCAGGTAGCGGTAGCAAAGTTCCTTCGTAATACGGAAGCTTACGAGCGTTTTCAGCAGGATATCCATAAGAAAATCACTGATCGCCTCACCGCTTTTCATAATGCATTTCAGACATTGAGGAAAGAAGGTTACCGCGTTAACTCCATCGCCCCCCAGGGTGCCATTTACCTCACGGTGCAATTTGCCCTCAAGGGGATGCGTACACCGGAAGGGAAAACGCTGAATAACACACGCGATATCACCAGTTACATCCTGAATGAGGCGAAAGTGGCAATAGTGCCTTTTTACGCATTTGGCACATCTGAGAGTTCAGACTGGTATCGCTTATCCGTGGGTACCGCGAAAACCGAAGAAATCCCTGCAGTGATGGAGGCGATCCGGGTGGCATTAAAAAAACTTTCCTGAACGGAAATGTCCAGGCATAACTATTGTGTGATTATGGCCGGCGGAGTGGGAAGCCGGTTTTGGCCTATGAGCCGGAGTTCTTATCCCAAACAATTCCTTGATGTACTTGGAACAGGGCGTACGTTGCTTCAGCAAACACACGACCGGTTTAAACGGATTTGCCCGGTGGAAAATATTCTTGTTATCACACATGAGTCCTACAGGAATCTTGTAAAGGAACAACTGCCGGGAATTGCAGATGATAATATTCTTTGCGAACCGGCAAGAAAAAATACAGCACCCTGCGTTGCGTACGCCTGCTACAAAATCTCTAAGAAGGATCCGGATGCCATGACCGTTGTTGCTCCGTCTGATCATTTGATTCTCAAAGAAGACACCTTTGTAAAAGCCATCCGTTCATGCTTTTCAAAGGCGAAATCAGAGGACTGTCTGATCACGCTCGGCATAAAGCCTACGCGTCCCGATACAGGATATGGTTACATACAGTTTATTGAACTGAAGAAACAGGAGAAGGACAGCCGGATCAAAAAAGTGAAGACTTTTACTGAGAAACCGGATCTGGAAATGGCAAAGTTTTTCATGAAGAGCGGAGATTTTCTATGGAATGCCGGTATTTTTATATGGAGCGTGAAAAGTATCCGTTCCGCTTTTAAAAAACATATGCCTGAAATGGACAAAACATTTTCGGCAGGGGATTCTTTCTGGTATACAAAGAAAGAGTCCGAATTCATCAGGGATGCATACGAAAACTGCAAAAGCATTTCAGTGGATTATGCCATACTTGAAAAAGCTGAAAACACCTATGTACGCTCCTCCATTATCGGTTGGAGTGATCTTGGCACCTGGGGATCACTCTATGATCATATCCGGCATGATGCCTCCGGAAACGCGATTGTCGGGAAAAATGTGATGATGTATGATTCGAAAAACTGCATCGTAAACGTTTCCAGGGACAAACTGGTAGTCATCGAGGGATTAGAAGAGTACATAGTAGTAGAATCCGACAACATCATTCTGATATGTAAAAAGCAGGACGAGCAGCAGATCCGCAACTTTGTCAACGATGTTAAGGTTACCAAAGGCGAAAAGTTCATCTGATTTTCCATGTTTTGCATGCTCACGCTTTTCCGCCGGTTGATTCTTTGTCAGTTTTGTCTTTTACTTTTTCTCCCCCTGATCATTCCCTCCCAGGATCTGCCGGAACTCATTCCATTTAAAAAAAATGGAAAGTGGGGTTACTCCGATCCCAACCGCAAGATCATTCTTGATCCAGTATTCGACCGTGCAGAACCGTTTAATGACGGAATTGCCAGGGTAGAATTTAAAGGAAAGCCACAATGGATTGATCTCAAAGGGCTTCCGGCCTCCCCCCCGCTCTCTTTGAATCTCAGGAAAAAAATGGGCTATGAGGTAATCATGAAGAATGACAAATACGGTGTGGCCAATACCATGAAGGAAGTAATCATTAAGCCTCAATATGATCAGCTTAAACACGGCATTGTTACTCCCGGCGGGGAGCCAGACTTCAGTAAAAAGCTCTTTCTTGTTAAAACCGGTAAGGGCTGGGGCATTGTGAATGAAAAGAATGAAGAAGTGGTGCCGGCCGAATACGAGGAATGCAAACCTTTTCTGCTGGGTTTCGCCCTCATCAGAAAAAAGGACAAATGGGGGGCCTATAATCTTAAAGGAAAAATGATCCTCAGCCCGGAGTATTCCAGCCTTAGCCTGGGCAACTGTCCCGTATTCCTGACAGAAAAAAAGATCACTGCAGACAGCTCTGTATTCGGATTTTACCATATGGAAAAGAGAGAACTCACCCCCACACCTTATAAAGATGCCGGGGACATGTATTACGGAATGGCAGCCATTCTGAAGGACAGTCTCTGGGGTTATCTGAACGATGAGGGAAAAGAAGTAACAGAATTCAAATTTCATACCGCCGGTCCTTTCCTGCTCGATTCAGGTAAATTTGCATTGGTAACATTAAATAAGCGATCCGGCATTATTGACCAGGACGGGCAGTATATCATTTTCCCTTCTTATAAAGCCATCACCGCATTTGAAGAAGGTTTGTTTGTAGTTCAGGACACGCTGGAGCGCTGGGGGCTGCTCAACCGTTCCGGTTCAGTGACAGTACCCGTACAATACGAACAGGTGAGCAAACCAAAAGAGGGTTATATTGCGATTAAAACGGGCGGTAAATGGGGCATTCTGGATAAAGATGGTGGCGCCGTGGTGGCGCCTCTTTACGAGGGCGAATTACGGATTGAAGGCGGAGGATTATTTTCCGTTTATGATCCCGGCGGAGAACTCATCGGATATATTAGTTTTTACGGAACCGAATACTGGTGGAAGGAAGAAGACGAGACGAAGTGAGCAGCTGCAAACAGAAAACCGAATGATCAAAAAAATATAACAGTTAAATATAAACACTATGGAATATCGCATTGAAAAAGACACCATGGGGGAGGTAAAAGTACCTGCCGGAAAGTATTGGGGTGCGCAAACGGAACGTTCCCGCAACAATTTTAAGATCGGCCCGGAGGCCAGTATGCCGAAAGAAATCATTTATGCCTTTGCCTATCTGAAAAAAGCGGCTGCCCATGCCAATACAGAACTCAAGGTACTAGCGAAGGAAAAAACCGAAATGATTTCGAAGGTATGCGAGGAAATCCTTGCCGGCAAGCTCGATGACCAGTTTCCGCTGGTAATCTGGCAAACGGGATCTGGCACCCAGAGCAATATGAACGCCAATGAAGTGATTGCGTACCGCGCGCATGTAATCAGCGGGGGAAAGCTAACGGACGAGAAGAAGGTGCTTCATCCGAATGACGATGTGAACAAATCACAATCTTCGAACGATACCTATCCCACCGCAATGCATATTGCAGCATACAAGCTAACGGTAGAATGTACCCTTCCGGGCATGAAAAGCCTGCGCGATACGCTCGATAAAAAGGCGAAGGAATTCCAAAGTATTGTTAAGACCGGCCGGACCCATTTCATGGATGCCACTCCCCTTACGCTGGGGCAGGAATTTTCCGGATATGTTCAGCAAATCGATAACAGCATACGATGCATTAAAAATGCTCTCGAAGTAGTACGCGAACTGGCGTTGGGAGGAACAGCGGTGGGTACCGGACTGAATACACCCAAAGGTTATGACGTACTGGTGGCAAAAAAAATCGCCGAGTTCACGGGACTCCCCTTCGTAACTGCACCCAACAAGTTTGAAGCCCTGGCTGCGCACGATGCCATGGTGGAGCTTTCCGGAGCTTTCAAACGGTCTGCCGTAGCACTGATGAAAATTGCGAACGACGTTCGAATGCTCAGTTCCGGACCGCGCAGCGGTATCGGAGAGATCATCATTCCCGATAACGAACCCGGCTCGTCCATCATGCCCGGAAAGGTTAATCCGACACAGCCGGAAGCCCTGACAATGGTCTGTGCCCAGGTAATGGGGAACGACATGGCAGTAGCGATTGGAGGCTCCAACGGTCATTTTGAGCTTAACGTCTTCAAACCACTTATTGCTGCCAATGTACTGCAGAGTGCCCGTTTAATCGGCGACGCATGCGTTTCATTCAATGAAAAATGTGCCACCGGCATTGCCGCCAATAAGGATATGGTAAAACGTCACATGGAAAATTCGCTGATGCTTGTTACAGCACTGAATCCGCACATCGGTTATGAAAATGCGGCAAAAATCGCAAAGAAGGCCCACAAAGAGAACAAGACCCTGCGTGAGGCTGCTATTGAACTCGGGCTACTCACTAACGAACAGTTTGATCAGTGGGTGAAACCGGAGGATATGGTAGGGAGTTTGAAATAAGAAGAAGCCGGCGATTTTTTATAACAGTTCAATTCACACCATGCCACTGAGATTCCGGTTGCTGATCTTTGTTCTCTTTTTCTCAGGGGTGATGGATGCCCAGAGCAAAAAAGATTCGCTGTATAATCCGAAGCAGGAGATTATTTATCAGGGTAACAAATACCGGGTCTGGAACAACTGGCTTAGCGGCGGTTTCGGGTACGGCATGGACGTGACCCACACCCGTGATATTTTCTGGCTTGGTCTTGATTATAATTTCCACATCAAATGGACGTATTTCCAACTGGGATTTTTCCTTTCCGGCCGCGATTTCGGCGATTATGACAACACCCAGATTCATGGAGGAATTGTGAAGAGAAAAGAAACGACACAATACAACCTGAGTGCCTTCGGGGGTGGGTCATGGTCCACCGGGTTTCCACTCGACAGCGGGCGCTTCGATGTTCGAAATCCTTATGAAGAATTTGGTATTTATGCCGGTGGTCAGGCGATTTATAAACTAAAGTATGATATCGGAATCGGTTTCACCGGTATAATTAATTATAATGCCTATCACCTGTGGATTGGTGCCCGTATTGATATTTATTTTTCCGGGGCGTATAAAGGGAGGAATAAATAGGGAATAATAAATTGAGCCGGAATTATTTTTCTCCGCCCTTTTGCATCAGGTAGGCTTTGATAAATCCATCCAGGTTACCATCAAGAATTCCCTGGGCATCGGAAGTCTCAAAACCGGTACGAACGTCTTTAACCAGTTTATAGGGATGCAACACATAGTTCCGGATCTGGGAACCCCACTCTATTTTCATTTTTCCCGCTTCAATAGCGGCAGTGGTTGCCATCCGTTTTTTCATTTCCAGCTCAAAGAGCATAGATTTCAGAATACGGATTGCATTCTCTTTGTTGGTGCCCTGAGAGCGTGATTCCTGGTTCTTGATAATAATCCCCGAAGGCCGGTGATAGAGACGAACCGCTGTCTCCACTTTGTTCACATTCTGTCCGCCGGCACCGCCTGAACGAAAAGTCTCCCAGTCGCAATCAGCTTCCTTCACCTCTATCTGAATGGTATCGTCTACCAGAGGATATACGTATACGGAAGCGAATGAAGTATGTCTTCTGGCATTGGAATCAAATGGTGATATCCGGACCAGGCGGTGAACACCGTTCTCCCCTTTGAGGTAACCATAGGCAAAATCTCCCTCGAACTGCAGCGTTACAGACTTCACGCCCGCCACCTCACCGGAGTTCATGTCCTGTTCCGTGATCTTCATTCCCATTTTCTCTCCCCACATGATATACATGCGCATAAGCATTGCCGCCCAGTCGTTACTTTCCGTTCCTCCAGCACCCGCATTGATTTCCACCACACAGGACATTTTATCCTCCGCTCCGGACAGCATATTTTTAAATTCAAGCTCTTCCAGCAGCCGGAAGGCCTGGGCATACTGTACATCTACTTCCTCTTCTGTTGCCTCTCCCGCTTTGAAAAAATCATAAATAGTTGCTGTGTCATCTGCTGCACTGCTCAGTGACTTATAGGAATCCGTCCAGAATTTTTTTGAATTCAGCTTTTTGAGGGTGGCCTCGGCCTTTTTGGGATCATCCCAGAATCCGGGAGCAAGTGTTCTCTCCTCCTCTTCCTCTATCTCACGTTGCTTACGATCGACGTCAAAGATGCCTCCTCAGCGCTTCCGTGCGCTCCCTGAGATCTTTCAGCTGGTCCGATGTGATCATACGAAGGGTTTTTTTAAAGTAAAGGGAATCGGTATGTGAGTGAGGTTAAAACTGCCGGGGCGAAGTTATTAAATTAATTGACGCAAAATATCGGAGACCAGGTCGTTTTCGAAGCCCCGGGACAGAAGATATTTACGGACCTTCAGCGCTCTAACCCGCGCATTCGGCGCTTTTGTTCTCTTTAATGCTTTTTCGGCCAGCCGTTGCAGTGTATTCAGATAATCCCCCTGAGCAATCTCTGATAATCCGGAGCGGACACAATAGGGCGACAATGCGCGTTGTTTCAATTCTATTTCGATTTTTTTCCGGCCCCATTGCTTCATACGGAATTTACCACCGGCAAATGCCCTTGCAAACCGTTCTTCATCAATATATCCTTCGGAAATCAGCTGGGCAATGTGTGATTCCACAACATTTTTATCCTGTTTCCATTGAAGCAACTTTTCCCGTACCTCTTGCTGGCAGCGTTCCTGAAAAGCGCAGTAATTACGTGCTTTTTGCAACGCTTCACCGGGTGGAATGAGTTTCATGCAGGAAGGAGGATGCTTGTTAAGTGAATGAAGATAAAGAGTTATCGCGAACGTACTATTAATTTTAAATCCTTAAACCGACCTCGCCCTCCTCCATCCGTTGTGGTATGTTTCCTATTACACCCGGTACCGGTCTCTGCATCAATAAGGCGTTTCCCCTCAGATCATTCCCCTTGCTTTGAGCTCCAGGTATTTATTAATAGTGTTAACGCTAAGGTCCTCCGGCCGTGTAAAGATGCTCTGGATACCGAACTGCCGCAGGCGCTGAACAATCTGATTTTTTTCCAAAATAAATTTCTGAGCGATGGTTTGCAGATAGATCTCTTCCAGGTTTTCCACTTCTCTCCTGGAGTAATTACTTACTTCTGTATTCTCAAAAAAAATCACAACCATCAGGTGACTCTTATTGATGCGCCGGATAATGGGCAACTGGCGTTCAAGGTTGAAGATACTTTCGAAATTAGTGTACAGAAACAGCAGACTCCGGTTACGGATCATATTGCGCACCGTCAGGTACAATAGCTCATAATTGGCCTCGAGCGACTTAGGTTCCTCTGCGTAAAGTCCTTCAAGGATCTGATTCAGCTGGTTGGAACCTCTGTCTGCTTTGATAATGGTGCCAATCTTATCACTAAACGTAATCAGCCCTGCCTTGTCATGCTTCTGCAATGCAGTATTTGAGATCACCAGCGAGGTGTTGATGGCATGGTCCAGCAAACTGAGTCCGTTGAAGGGCATGCGCATACTTCGGGAATTATCAACCAGGCAATACACCTGCTGAGCCTTTTCATCCTCGTACTGATTGAGCATCAGTTCTCCCCTTCTGCCCGTTGCTTTCCAGTTTATACTTCGGAAATCATCGCCGCGCACATAATTTTTAATCTGTTCAAATTCGTAACTATGTCCGATGCGTCGAAGTTTTTTAATTCCATGAAAATTTGAGATCCTCGCCAGCGTACGCAACTCAAACTGTTTCATTTGAACGATACTGGGATAAACCGCCGACTTGACCTCCAGCTTAAACGGGATTCTCCGTTCCACCATTCCGATAAATGTGGTAAGAAAAACATTGACCTTCCCGAAAAGGTACTCTCCCCTTGTGAGCGGGCGCAGCAGATAAGAGGTAACTTTTTCTTCTGCGGGACTCAGTTTGAATTTCAGAGAAAAGTTTCGCTCCTGATACTGCTTCGGTAACTCATCCACGAGGTTAACGCCCAGGGTAAGTCCGTAATTGTTTCTCAGGGTTATCCGTACCGGATTCTCGTCGCCCATAGAAAAAACCCTGGGAATATCTCTCCTGCATTCCATCCGGAGAGAGGGATTAAAAAGCAAGAAAACATCAGCGATGGTTATCGCTAATCCAACTACGGCCAATGCCTGTGCCACCGGAAAAAGCATCGACCATACAAAGGCGAAAGCAAACAGCACGGCAATGGCTCCGAAGACAATGAAAAAACGGTTCGAAAGATAGATATTTAAGAAAAAGCTCTTCACCGCGGTACTTCTATGTTCTGAATAATACCTTTGATCACATCCTCTGTACGCACCCCTTCCATTTCGCGTTCAGGAGTGAGGATGATTCGGTGATTAAGAACCGGGTAGGCCACATACTGAATATCGTCGGGCGTCACAAAATCCCGTCCGCTCATTGCAGCGATCGCCTTAGCTGTCCGCATCATGCTCAATGAAGCACGGGGAGAAGCTCCAAGGAAAAGATCTCCATTATTGCGTGTGTTCCCAACAATGTTAGAGATGTAATCCAGTAATTCATCCTTCACATGAATTTTCTCAATGATTTTAGAGCATTCCCGGATTTCCGCTGCGCCAAGTACCGGTTTTACATCCTCGGCAGCTCTCATGCTGAAATCGTCCCTGAATTTCCTGAGTATTTTCTGCTCCTGCTCCAGCGTAGGATAACTAATCTTAATCCGAAATACGAAACGATCCAGCTGCGCTTCCGGTAATTTATAGGTGCCTTCCTGCTCCACTGGATTTTGTGTTGCTACAACAAAGAAGGGATATTCCATTTTGTGCGTCTCTCCGTCGATCGTTACCTGCTTCTCCTCCATTACTTCGAACAGAGATGCCTGTGTTTTCGCAGGGGCGCGATTGATCTCATCAATCAGCACGATATTGGAAAAAATAGGGCCTCTCTTAAAGTGAAACTGGCTGTCCTTCATACTGAAAACGGAAGTTCCCGTAACATCCGCCGGCATGAGATCGGGTGTGAACTGAACCCTCGAAAAATCTACGGACAGCGACCTGGCCAGTAGCTTTGCCGTAAGTGTCTTAGCAATTCCAGGAACACCTTCCACCAAAACATGCCCGCCGGTAAAAAGTCCCGCGAGCATAAGATCCACCATTTCTTCCTGTCCCACGATCACCTTGGCGATCTCGGCACGTACTTTTGATACTGACTGAGACAGAGTGGTCAGCATGTCCGCATTTCGGCCGGCTGAATAAGTTTGATTTTCTTCCATAGTTATTTATTTACAGGTTTTGTAGAATTCATCCAGCAACTGATGAAAACGGATCAACTCCGCATCATCCGGATCAGTGGATGTTGCATTGAACATTTGAAATTGCTTATGCAACTCGGAAAGCTGAGAGATTGAAACGCCGGACTTTTCCGACACCTTTCTCCGGTCCTGCTCCGTACTCATATCGGCGTGCAAACCGTACCGATTGCGTAAAAATGCGAGGAATTGCCGTTCTTTCAGAAGGCAGAGTGAGCGATGGTTGCGCTGAAGATAATAGAGTCGTCCGATAGAAGTAACAAACTCCAGGGAGGAATTGGTATTTGGTTCCATGAGCGGTATGGGACGTTGTCTCCGGCGGGCTCTGAGAAATATGTAGAGGATAACCAGGGCCAGGGCCGTATAGAGCGCCCAGCGCAAGGCCGTCTGCGACAGCAGGTAGCGCAGAGGAGATGCCATGATATCGTGCTGTCCGTACTGATTGAAGCCGGCATTTTTCGGGAAATAATACTCTTTACTACGCTCATCCCAGTAGGTATTACCCCGGCTCATGTGCGAGAACACTCTTCCGGCATAATCAAATCCGTCTTGTTTTACCATAAAATAATTCGTAAAAAGAATCGGGTTGGAATGGAAATAGAAGGCTCCCTTTCCGTATGGCACCTTGAAATAATTCACGTAGTTGGAGTCGTTACGGGTAAGATACCCCAGTGAGATAAACTGGGAAGCCGAATCCTGTTCCCCGCAAAAATAACTATAGTCAATAATATTCCATTCATACACGGACGTTTTCTTCCAGCTGTGGAACTTGACTCTATAATTTCCTTTTGCATTGAAAATGTCCGGGTGATAAAAATTGAATTCCATAACGGAGTCAAGCACGGCGGAATAGGGCTCCCATACCGGGTTACATGAATAATCATAGATCCGGTACATGAGGTTTTCAGGAAAATACCTGGAAATCAGAAATGCGTTATTTCCCTGATCAACGAATGAAAGCAGATTTTCGAGTGCTAACGAATCGAGGTACAGGCTTCCGCCGATCAGAACATAGTTCGCGGTGTCCTTCCAGGAGAGTTTTGGCAGCTCCTCTCCCATAGGACGCGAGATCACGCTGAACTCCGATTCTTTACACCTGTTCTTCAGCAGATCATAGGTCACAGAGAGGTCAAAGGGCTGCTTTTGAGTTATCTCATATCGTTCCGTCCAGTTAAACTCACTTTTATCATCGTTCATCAACCACGCAAAGAGCAGTGTGAGTAACAGTACCAGTCCGGTTATTCCGGCAATTATTCCTCCCTTGCTTTTCATGCCGCCTGTATTTTCCGGATCGTTTCTATAAATCCTGTGAAAGAGGGTTGAATTTTCCGGAAATCTTCATTCTCCAGCATAGCATCGCCATACCAGACATATTCAAACACTCTGGTAAGGCTGGCAAAGGGTTCGTAATGAGGTTGCCGGCGCATTTCCACCAGGTATTCCCGGTTTGTTTTATCCTTTTTCCACCGGATCATGTCCCTGTCACTCAATTCCCGTATCAGAATCAGGTAATACACACGCACAGCGGTACGGTAGTCCATCGTTTCCAGCGATTCACGCAGGAATCGCTCCAGGTCGGATTCATGTATATTTTCCGCGGCCTCTTCCAATGTTGTTACCTGCTTTTTTCCAACTCCTGTATTTCGCCGCCAGAGGGTATTGCGAATGATAAGGTAGAATACCAGGCCAATGATTAACGCTCCGAGAACAAACAGCAACGTTCGTGCAATTCCTGTTGCAAACAAACCATCCGACTGGCTGATGGTAAAAGGATCATCCTCTTCCAACTCTCTGGCTTTCTTCTTTTGTTTTTCTTCGGAATAGTCCATTCCGGATGTTGCTTTCTTCCATTCCTCTTCGCTCAACGTTTGCTTATCCAGTTTTTGTTTGGAGTACCGCTCATGCTGTTCCCTTTTTTTCCTGAGTTGTTCGTAATAATTCTCGTCCTGGTAATATTCATTATAGTATGCCGACTCCTCAGGAACTTCACTTTCCGCTGCAGCCATAGCCGAGTCGATGGCATTCTGCATCGCTTCAGCATTGTTTTGCGTACTCGCCGGATTCGCAGTAGTCAGAAGAGAAACCAGGCAAAGGATAATGGTTGCGTGCATGACCGGCTTTTTGGGCTTGGGCCTGCCGATAGATTCTACCCGATTAAGAAGCGCATCCGCCTGCCGGATTTCCCTCAATGTGAAAAAGAGAACCCCGAAGGCTGAGAGGAAAAGCGGCATAACGATAGCCAGTGCGACGAAAGTAACCAGCGTAAAAAATGCTACAAAAACATGCCAATACACTTCTCCTTCGATATCTATAAACCAGTATAACACTTCAAAGACAAACCAGACGATCTGCGGCGCCGAGATGACCGCCATACTCAAAAACGTAACCAGCATCAGGATCAGGAACAGTCCGTACGTTCTTCCGAATGACGCAAAAACATAATCAAAGGTTTTTGCGAGAGAAGTGAAGGGGTTTGCGTCTTCCTTGTGCAGGATGGTAAGCCATGCCAGGAAAAGGGGCATGAAGAGCACAACGAGCCATCCGGCACCTTCCATTGGGAGGAAGAAAAGGCCGGTGATCATTCCTCCGATGAACAGCGATTTCCAGAAATGAAGGAAGAAATAACTAAAACTCATTCGAAGGTCCGGTTCGCCTACGATGCGCCGGTAATAAAAATACGTAAGGAATGAAATGATTGAAAAAAAGAGCAGATTGCCCGGCCACATCCACGGGTGACGTTCATATTCGAAGTAACCGCTGATATCGGAAAAATAATTGAATGCATTATCGATCAGTCGCACATCCGATGCCTGCAGGGAAAAGCTGTAACCGGTGGTATCCGCCCTCAGTAAGGAATAAGTTACCGCATAGATCAGTGAAAGGATGATGGCCGCAGGGGCGATCTTCCCGGCCATTCGGCGGAACAGGGAAAAAGAATCTTTAAAGAGCTCACCGGTGTCCCGTACACGATTGGTAGGGATTTCATCATCCGGTGTGGGCGGCAGCTTTACTTCCGTCAGTTCCTTCCGGAATCCCCTTCGGGCTTTCCAATAAGGAAGCAGGATAAAATATCCTACGACGAAGACAGCTGAAACCAGAATGAGCAAAGCTTTAACCGGATCCGGAACATCGGTATAACGCGTGATGAAACTCTCAATGATCGCAGCAAAGCAAATGATAGGCATTATTCCGATCATGATCTTCATTCCTCTCATCGCACCAATTCGAAAAGCCTGACCGCGGGTATACGTTCCGGGAAATACGATTCCGCTTCCAAGCGTAAGGCCGGCTCCCCCTGCAATAACAATAGCGGATATTTCCAGTGTACCGTGCAGCCAGATAGTGAGGAACGATTCCATAAACAATCCGCGTTCATAGAAGAAATACTGAAAGCATCCCACCATTATTCCGTTGAACATGATTACACCCACCGAACCAATAGAAAAGAGCACACCCATAACAAAGGCCAGAGCAGCCACCATCAGGTTATTCAGCGTGATGCCAATGAGCATATCAATCTCTCTGGATTCCTTATAGACTTTCATCGGATCCCCGGTCTCAATGTTTGCTTTTGTCATTTCGATGTAGGCATCACCCAGGATCTGCCTTGGGAATTCCGGGTTAAACGCGCTCGACAACCATCCGATGGCAAATGAAAGAATGAAGATGATCAGTGCGGTGGTCAGGCTTTTCCGGGAATCATAAACCAACCGGGGCAGTTCTTCCTTCCAGAATTCCCTGAACTTCTGAAAGCGCCTGGCTTTGCCCCGGTAGATGGAGTGAAAAACCTTTTGTGCCACATTATTCAGGTACACCCGCACAGACCGGTTCGGATAGAAAGTACGGGAATAAGAAAGATCGTCGGTCAGCTGGATAAATTCCGAACTCAGTTTATCCGGGTCTTTCTTTCCTTTGAGCATATGCTTCTCAAAGTTGACCCACTTCTCTTTATTTTGCGTAATGAATCCCGTTTCCTTCATAGAGCGGTAACCTCGCTAAGTTAGCGAATCGTTTTGGGATTTTGGTTCAATAAATTCAAGCCGGCAGCGTTAAAACTCCGGCGGGATTTCATACTTTTAGGGGAATGCAGACGATAGAGATCAATACCGCTCAAAACGTACCCATTGTTTACGAACTGGGCGGGCTACGAGACCGTTTACTGGCCTATCTGATTGACATGATTACCCTGATGGGTACCCTGTGGTTGCTAACTATTTTATTTACGCTTGCAATACCAACCCTGGGGCAAACCGGTTCCGAAGTAGGGTTGTATTCGTTGATAATTTTGCTGATCCTGATCTTTTTCTTCTACACGCCGGCTATGGAATTATTCAATAACGGGCAATCGCTTGGAAAAATGGCGTTTAAAATCAAAGTGGTTCGCCTGGACGGAGGTGAACTAACCAGCACTGATATACTTACCCGCTGGATGTTTCGAATGCTGGACATTTATTTTTGTGCAGGCAGTGTAGCCGCCATGCTGGTGAGTTCAACAGAGAAGGGACAAAGGCTGGGAGATCTGATGGGAAACACCACGGTGATCCGGCTGCAACCCCGGATGAGTATGGCACTGAGCGATGTGCTGAAGATTCAAAGCATTGCCGATTATACACCACTTTATCCTGATGCCCGCAACATACACGAGGATGATATGCTTGTGATCAAAAATGTTCTGGAGCGACAGCAAAAATTTCCAAATCCTGCCCACGGACAGGCGGTAAGCCTTGCCGCCACCCGTATTGCAGGGCTCCTGAAACTGGATGCTGTTCCAAAGAATAAAATCGTTTTTCTTAAAACGGTACTAAAGGATTATGTGGTGATGACGCGATAGTCCTTCGACTCCGTTCAGGTTGAACAACATTAGATAACTCAGAATCTTACTTTACCAGAATACGGGCTTCCATAAACTCACGAATAGCATAAGGTACTCCTTCCCTGCCTAATCCTGAATCTTTCACCCCTCCGTACGGCATATGATCCATGCGAAATGTAGGTACATCATTATGTATTACGCCACCCACTTCCAGCTGGTGAAATGCCATGTCCAGTTCGTGGACAAGTTGTGTGAATACACCGGCCTGCAAACCAAACCGGCCCTTGTTTAAGCGCTCCACCGCATCCGGAAATGAAGAAAATTTCTCCATAGTAATGACCGGACCAAATACCTCCTCCCGGCAGACCTTCATTTCGGGGTTCACATTCGTAAGAATGGTGGGCTCCACAAAATTTCCCTGCCGTTGGCCACCACACAAGATTTTTGCTCCTTCCTGCTCGGCCTCTCTGATCCACTGTTCCACTCTCTCTGCTGCCTCGGAATCGATCAGGTGTGAGACTGCTGTTTCCGGCGACATCGGATTTCCCTCCTTCAATAACAATGTAGACGCCATCAGATCGCCCGTGAATTTTTCCCAGCACGATTCATGAATAAAAAAGCGTTGCGCGTGGATACAAACCTGTCCGGAATAACCGAATGCACCGGTAAGCGATCTTTTGACTGCCAGATCCACATCTGCCGTGGCTGAAACGATGACGCCCGCGTTTCCACCCAGTTCCAGCACTACTTTCTTCTTTCCTGCTCTGCTTTTCAGATTCCAACCCACATCGGGAGAACCTGTGAAAGATAAAACTGCCACTCGTGGATCTTCCACCAGCTGAACTCCGGTATTCCGGTCCATGGGCAGCACGTGAAACCCTCCTTTAGGAAGTGCCGTTTCAGAAACCAGCTCAGCCAAAGCCAGTGTGCTGATGGGAGTAGCTGAGGCCGGCTTTAGAATGATGGGACAACCCGCCGCAATTGCAGGTGCGATCTTATGAACTGCAAGGTTGAGGGGAAAATTAAAAGGTGAAATACCTGCTACCACTCCGGAGGGGAAGTATTTCACGAGTCCTTCCCGACCCTCTCCTGCTTTGGTCCAGTCGAGTGAAAAATAATCTTTGGGCAAACGCTTACACTCTTCCGCCGCCACTTTAAATGTCTGGATTGCTCTTTCTACCTCTGCTTTGGCATACCGGTAAGGTTTCCCTGATTCCAGAATGATTACCTGCGTAAAGAATTCCTCCAATTCTCCGATTCTGGAGGCCAGGTGGAGCAGGATTTCCTCTTTTTTCCAGGAGGGGAGCATCTGCATTTCCCCCCGTGCCGCGAAGGCAGAGGCCAGGGCTTTTTCCAGGGTAAGGTGGTCGCAGGAGAACGTTTCGAAAACGGCTTCCCCGCTGTATGGCGACCTGACAGCCAGGCGTTTACCAGAAGCAACGAACTCTCCGGCAACATATGGGATGTATAGTTTTTTCATGAAAAAAGAGTGGGCAATTTAGCAATTATCGGCGGCATGCCAGACCTTCACTTGGTTATATTTGTCTTATGCAGATTCTTCGTTTCCTGCTATTCCCGTTCGCATTGCTGTACGGCATTGCCCTTTTTTTCCGCAATCTGTTTTACGATTTGGGAATTTATCCCGGCACCTCCTTTGAAATGCCGCTGATTGTTGTGGGAAATCTGAGTATGGGCGGAACCGGGAAAAGTCCGCACATTGAATACCTTATCCGTTTGCTTAAGAAGGACCACCCTCTGGCGACATTAAGCCGTGGTTACGGGCGTAAGAGTAAAGGGTTCCGCATTGCGGAGGTAACCAGCAAGGCAGAAGAGGTGGGAGACGAGCCCTTGCAGTTCAAGAAAAAATTTCCGGATCTTCCGGTTGCAGTGAACGGAAACCGGGTGAGCGGAATACGGAAGCTGCTGGAGAAACATCCGAACACCCGTGTGATCTTGCTGGATGATGCGTTTCAGCACCGCCGCTTGCGGGCCGGGCTGAATATTCTGCTTACCGATTATTCCCGGCCTTTTTACCGAGATTTTCTTTTCCCCGTTGGTTATCTGAGAGAGGGCAGAAGGGGAAAGAAGCGTGCGCAGATGATTCTGGTAACTAAATGTCCGCGGAATATCAGCGAAGAAGAAAAAAAGAATATTGTCGCCCGCATCCGTCCGGCGGCACACCAGCAGGTGTTTTTTACTTACATGAAATCATCGGCGTTACTGGGACTGAACAGCGGCCGGGAATTAAAATTCAGTCCGGATCTGTCGGTACTGCTGGTGACAGGCATTGCGAATCCGGATTCACTCTACGCTTATCTTAAAAAGAATTTCAGGCAAGTGGAACACCTGGAATTCGGCGATCATCATGATTTTGGAGAAGGTGACGTTGAGAAGATCAAGGCCGCTTTTCACCGTTTACCGGGTGCAGGAAAGGTGATCATCACAACAGAGAAGGACGCCATGCGCATGTCGGCGGCCGGTTTCAGTGCATTGCCGGTGTATTACCTTCCAATGGAAATAAGTCTTCTGGGCAGGGAGGGCGATTTCCACCAGATTATCCGGAACTATGTCCAATCGTTTAAACCAAAACCATGCTGAATAAGATCCGAAACACTGCGAAATTTCTGAACGAGAGAACAAAGTTCAGGCCAGAGGCGGGTATCATTCTGGGAACGGGACTGGGTGGGCTCGCCCGGGAAATCCAGGCTGAACATGTTATACCCTATTCTTCCATTCCCGACTTCCCGTTAAGCACGGTAGAAGGACACAGCGGTAAGCTGATTTTCGGAACTGTTGAAGGATGCAGGGTGGTGGCAATGCAGGGTCGGTTTCATTATTACGAGGGGTATTCGATGGAGCAGGTTGTTTTTCCGGTACGGGTGATGAAGATGCTCGGAATCAAGCAGCTTTATGTTTCCAATGCAAGCGGAGGCGTAAATCCGAAATTCAGAATCGGTGATCTGATGATTATTACCGATCACCTGAATCTGTTTCCGGAAAACCCGTTACGCGGTAAAAATTATCCGGAGCTGGGTCCGCGTTTCCCTGACATGAGTGAGCCCTATGATAAGGACCTTATCCATGCGGCGAAGAACATTGCAAAAAAGAATAAGATCAGGGTACAATCAGGAGTCTATGCGGGATTACCCGGACCCACACTTGAAACACCGGCGGAATATGCCTGGATGCGCAAGATCGGTGCAGACACAGTAGGGATGAGTACAGTGCCGGAGGTCATCGCGGCGCGTCACATGGACATTCCAACTTTTGCAATCTCCATTATTACTGACCTCGGCGTTCCGGGAAAGATTGTAAAGGTTACACATGAAGAGATCCAGGCAGTGGCCGAAAAAGCCGAACCGAAAATGACACTCATCCTGAAAGAGCTGATTAGTTCCGAATGAACGGGCGAAAGCAGGAACGGGCGAATGTCCTAAGGGCGTAAATTTGATAAATGAATTGTTTCTTCTTATCTTTGAAATAATAAGCTCCTTCAAGAACCTTGACCATGAGAAAAACCCTACTCCTTTCATCCCTACTCTTACTGTGTGTTATGAGTCCGGCACAGGTTTCACAGAACGTTACGTTGCTGTCTAACTGGTTCAACCCGAGCACTCCTGCAGAACCAACCTATCATATTAAATACAATGGTATATGGGGTTGGGCGGATCCTCAGGATAACAAAGAATACGCGATTATTGGTTCAAGTGAAGGAGTATATTTTATTGATGTGTCTGTTCCTACTGCTCCGGTAGTCAGGGATTATGTACCGGGCCGCAGAAATAACTGTATCTGGAGGGAAATCAAAACATATCAGAATTACTGTTATATGGTCAGTGACGATGCGGCACCCAACAGCCTTCAGATCGTTGACATGAGTTCACTTCCAGACAGTGTCACCATCATCCGCGACGATAACACCATCATTGAGCGTTCGCACACGATCTGGGTTGACGGCAATAAACTCTATTGCGGCATTCCGAAAGGACCCTCTGTAGGAGGATCATCCAAGCTTGCCGTATTTTCTCTTGCCAACCCCGGCACTCCTGTTCTTCTGCGAAAAATTGAGCAGGATCATCCTGGAGCGGATCAGTCTCATGATATGTTTGTGAGAAACGATACGGTGTATGCCAGTATGAGTTACAGCGGTCTGTTTATTTATAAGTGGACAGGAACCAATTTTCAGCAGATAAACTCACTGACTACCTATCCCAGCCAGGGATATAATCACAGCACCTCACTGACACCTGACGGCAAGACCCTCATCATGCTGGATGAAGTTCCCACCGGATTGCCGTGTAAAAGCGTGGATGTAACCAATTTGACAAACATCAGCGTACTCACCACATTCAGGTCTACCACCACAAGTACTGCCACTCCGCATAATCCATTTGTGGTAAATAATAACCGTGTGGTCATCGCTTATTACCAGGACGGAGTACAGATTTTTGACATTTCGAATCCCTCCAATCCGGTGCGCACAGGTTATTATGACACCAATCCCACCAATTGCCCGTCGTGTCCGAACCCCAACTACTCCGGTTGCTGGGGCGCCTATGTAGATCTTCCGAGCGGGATTGTTATTGCTTCAGACATGCAGAACGGCTTATTTGTTCTGGATGCCAACGGTGCACTGGTAACGGATGAGGAATCGGAAGTGATGGCAAGTCATCCTTCACTCTATCCGAATCCCGCCAGACATAAGACAACGCTTTCCGTTTCTTTAAAGAAAGATGCCGATGCGGTTGTATGTGTTACAGATCTTTATGGAAAGACCTTGCTCCATATTCAGCACCATTTCACGGCCGGAGGCAACACACTGGAGATTGACACGAAGCAATTGTCAGCCGGTATTTATTTTGTGAAAGTTTCGGGGGAAGGTTTTTCCTCTACCGGAAAACTGGTCGTCGAATAGGTTTACTTACGTAACTTGACGCTGTCACCGGGTTTGACAGATGAATTGGCATCAAACCCGTTCCATTTGTAAAGGTATTTCAATTTGATGCCGTATTTCTGAGAAATACCGTGCAATGTTTCCCCGCTTTTCACAATATGAACCTTTTGCTTCTCTGACTTTTTCTTCTTGGGCTGAATGTACACTATCTCTCCCTTTTTCAGCGCATCGTCGAGACCCCGGTCGTTATATTTGTAGATCAGGTTAGTTCCCAAATCAAACTCACCGGCGATTTTTGAATACGTATCTCCTTCTCTGGCGATCACATACTTCCGGCCGTTATTCAACTTCACTGTAAGATGCGTCTTCGATGTAACCCTGGGAACATTCTTCACCTTCTTCCCATTGTCTTTTTTCTCCACAGGAACCATGGTCATTTTATCCAAATCATTCAGATTGTGTTTCTCGATAATCTCAATGAGGCGGTAGGCATAGTTGGGATCGGTGGCATACCCGGCCGATTTCAATCCGTTCGCCCAACCCTTGTAATCAGTAATCTGCAGATCAAACAAAAATGAATACCGGGGCCTGGTTTTCAGAAAGAGTGAGTGATCGCCATAGGATTCGAGTACAGAATTGTACTTCCGGAAACATTCATTGGTTGCATCATCGTCCTGAATGAACGTTGCGCCGGTCCATTCCGCATGGCATTTGATCCCGAAATGGTTATTGGCATATACGGCAAGGGCAGAATTCCCATTCCCGCTTTCCAGCATACCCTGTGCTAGCGTGATACTGGCGGGTACGCCGTGGAGGAGCATTTCCTTTACGGCATCCTCTTTATACTTCTCTACATACTCATCCGCTGTGAGCTTATACTCTGCCGGCTGTGCAGTGATGAAGCCTGAAAACAGGACTGAAATAGCTAAGAACCAATATTTTAAGAAAAGGCGCATTGCGGCAAAATTACCGAAAAAATCATACGAACCTACAAGGGAAAAGTTACATTTTAAACAGGGCAATGTGGGGAGCCTCCGCCGCGTAGGTCCATAAGAACCGCTTACTTTTTCTTCATCACCACTTCGATGGGTACACCGCAGTAATCAAATTTTTCACGCAGCTGGTTTTCCAGAAAGCGCCGGTAAGATTCAGGAACATACTGGGGCAGGTTCGCATAGAAAGCGAAATTCGGATTCTTACCGGGCAGCTGCGTAACGAATTTGATACGTATTTCCTTTCCTTTGATGCCCGGCGGACTTGTATTTTCAATAATAGGGAGCATCACATCATTCAGTTCACGCGTAGAAATCCTGCGTGTTTTGTTCTGATAGACATGACCTGCCATTTCCAGGGCTTTTAAAATTCTTTGCCGGGTTAGTGCAGAAGTAAACACCACCGGAACATCCTTGAAGGGAGCCAGTTTTTTTCGTATTTCCTCCTCTACCTTCTTCGGGGTATTTGTATCCTTTTCCACGAGATCCCATTTGTTCACCACAATCACCACCCCTTTCCTGTTTTCCTCGATGAGGTGAAATATCGCGAGATCCTGGGCTTCCAGTCCCTGCGAAGCATCAATCAGCAGCAAGCAGACATCTGCATCTTCAATGGCACGTATAGAGCGCATGACTGAATAGAATTCAAGATCTTCTTTCACTTTCGCTTTTCTGCGGATGCCGGCCGTATCTACAAGCATAAAATCATGTCCGTAAAAATTATACCGCGTGTTAATGGAATCACGTGTAGTACCTGCGATAGGGGTAACAATGGTACGCTCCTGACCGATCAGCGCATTGAGTAAGCTTGATTTTCCCACATTGGGTCTTCCCACGATGGCGAACCGAGGCAAACCGGCTTCAGGGTCTGGTACATCCTTCTCGAGGTACTTCACCACTTCATCCATGAGTTCACCGGTGCCGGTGCCGCTCACGGCAGCAATGGGATAAACCTCCCCCAATCCGAGCGCATAGAACTCTGCCGATTCGTTAATTCGCTTGGTGTTGTCTGTTTTATTGGCCGTTAGCAGCACTTTTTTTCCGCTTCGGCGCAGCAACTCGGCAATTTCCTCATCCAAGGGTGTGATACCTTCCTCCGCATCTACAACAAATAAAATCAACCGTGCCTCATCCACTCCCAGTTTTACCTGTTTCCGGATTTCCGCTTCAAAGATATCTTCCGATCCGTGAACATATCCTCCGGTATCTATTACTGAGTATTCAAAACCGTTCCAGTCGCCCTTCCCATAGTGCCGGTCGCGGGTAACGCCTGCCACCGAATCAACAATGGCCTTTCGCTGACCTACCAGCCGGTTAAAGAGCGTGCTCTTGCCAACATTAGGTCTTCCCACAATTGCAATAATGTTACTCATCTGTTTCTCTCTGAGGACGAATGTACAAATAGTTAATAGCCATACCGCTTCAATTTTCCCGGCTGGTTCCTCCAGTCTTTATCCACCTTTACAAAAAGTTCAAGAAAAACTTTTTTGCCGAGGAATTCTTCCATATCCAGGCGCGCCTCCGTGCCTATTTTCTTCAGCATACTGCCGTTCTTGCCGATGAGAATAGACCGCTGGGTATCTCGCTCTACAAAAATGGTGGCATGAATGCGGTCCAGCCTGCCTTCCTCTTTGTAGGAATCGATCACCACTTCACTTGCATAGGGAATCTCCTTTTCTGTGTATAGGAAGATTTTTTCCCGGATCATCTCGGCCACAAAAAAACGGGTAGTCCGGGTAGTCAGCGTATCGGTATCATAATAAGGCGGATGCACCGGGAGATACTTCATTACCAGATCAAACACCTTCTCCACATTCCTGGATTTCAGTGCAGATACCGGAACAACTTCTGCCTGCGGAAACTTTTTTTGCCATTGGGATGCGAGGGTGAGTAACTGCTCAGTTCTGATAAGGTCCGACTTATTCAAGGCGATAATCAGCGGTACATTTGCCGCTGAGATTCGTTCAAGCACAGCATCCGGCACTATGCGATCATCCTTCACATCCACAACCAGGACAAAGATATCCGCGTCGTTGATCGCCTCCCGGATCGTTTCATTCATGGACTCATGAAGCTTGTATGCCGGATCCACAAATCCGGGAGTGTCGGAGTACACAACCTGGAAGTCCTTCCCGCTCATAATTCCCATGATCCGGTGCCTGGTAGTCTGAGCCTTATAGGTAATAATAGAAAGTTTTTCCCCGATCAACGCATTCATAAGCGTAGACTTTCCTGCATTCGGATTTCCAAGCAGATTAACAAATCCTGAGCGAAAGTTATTGTTGGTGTCGGAAAGTGGCATATGTCAGTGTACCGGTTCATTTAAAAAACGCATCGCACTATGGAAGAACGCTTCCGGCTGTTCAGCATGGATCCAGTGCCCTGAATTACTAATTGTTTCCAGGCGGGCGTTCGGGAACAGCCGGAGTGCATCCCGGAAATCCTCGTCACGAACATAAGAACTACGGTCTCCTCTCAGGAAAAGAACCCGATTATTTACCGGCGGTCCGGCAATGGCCACTGTAACCGCTGCGTAGTGCCGGGCGATCACCGGAAGGTTGAATCGCCAGGCGAAAACTCCGGCTTCACTCCGGTAGATATTTTTAAGCAGGAACTGAGCCACCCCGGCGTCCGGAACAGCGCCCAACATATACGTTTCCGCTTCTTTCCTGGAATCAAAGGAGCTCAGCGGTGCATTCAGCAATACATTCAGAACATCATCATGCTGCCGGGGGTACGCTTTAGGAGCGATATCACAGATAATCATTTTCTCTACCAATCCCGGATGAAGGAGACACAGCTGCATGGCCGCTTTTCCTCCCATTGAATGGCCGATGAGATGCACGCTTTCAAGGTCATTGTCTATAATCAGCTGTGCTACATCTTCCGCCATCATCCGGTAATCCCATTCCTCACTCTGCGGAGAGAGACCGTGGTTCCTGAGGTCTGCGGGCAATGCCGTGAAGCCGCTCTCTCCTATTCGCCTGGCTATAGAGTTCCAGTTATCACTCTGTCCGAACAGTCCATGCAGGATAATCACAGCCGGGCCTTCCCCGTATTTGCGGAAGTATAATTTCATCGTAGTTGTGCCAGGTAAAGTTGAATGGTATTTTCGAATCCCAGATAGAGGGCATCGGATACAAGGGCATGCCCTATGGATACCTCCAGCAAGCCGGGAACATGGCGGCAAAAAAACGAAAGATTATTCATATCCAGGTCGTGCCCCGCGTTTATTCCCAGTCCGAGCTCCAGGGCTTTTCGGGCCGCGCTGACAAACGGGTCCACCGCTTTTGCGGGATCCTGTGCGAATTCGCGGGCGTAGGATTCCGTATAAAGTTCGATTCTGTCCGTTCCCGTTTCCGCGGCACCTGTTATCATAACCGGATCCGCGTTCACAAAAATGGAGGTACGGATACCCTCCTTACGAAAAACAGAAATAATATTTCTCAGGTAATCACGGTAGCGAAGTGTATCCCAACCGTGGTCAGAGGTAAGCTGCCCTTGTTCATCAGGAACCAGGGTTACCTGCTGTGGTTTCACGCCGAGAACCAGATCAACAAATTTCTGTTCACCCGGGTTGCCTTCAATATTGAATTCTGTTTTTATCAGCGGGCGTATCGCCCGCACATCCGAATAACGTATGTGACGTTCATCCGGACGCGGGTGCACGGTTACACCCTGCGCCCCAAAACGCTCAGCGTCCTGTGCAGCTTTCACCACATCAGGAATAGCACCACCCCGGGAATTTCGCAGCGTGGCAAACTTGTTGATATTAACACTTAACCGGATCACGGGAAGAGACAAAATTCGGTAAAATTCGTAACTTTGAAGGTATATGATTGCCAGAGAACTGATCAGTGACGAAGTGCCGCCGCTAAAGACCACGGACACAGGTACCCGCGCGCTGAAATGGATGGAAGAATTCAGAGTACATCACCTCCCGGTGATCCGGGGGAAGGAGTTTCTCGGTATCATTTCAGACACGGATCTTCTGGACCTGCATTCTGCCAAGCAAACGCTTGCCAACCTGAAGGTCAATCTTTCCCAGGCGCATGTGTTTGAGCACCAGCACGTATTCGAAGTACTCAAGATCATTTCAGCCCTTCATCTTACCGTTATACCCGTGCTGGACGAACACCGGCAGTTCAAGGGAGTGATCACGGCCAGGCGACTCATGCAGATCATTGCCGATATGCCTTTTGTGAACGAACCCGGTGCCATTCTTATGCTGGAAATGAATGATCACGATTATTCCATGGCACATATCGCCCAGATCATAGAGGGTAACGATGCCAAGATCCTCAGCGCCTATATTACGGCACGCTACAGTGAAGGTAAGATTGAAGTTACCCTGAAAGTGAACAAGGAAGATCTTTCCGGGATCCTGCAGACTTTCCACAGATACAACTATACGGTAAAAGCCTCTTTCCACCAGAGTGAACATGATGAGGACATGAGACGTCGTTTTGACGCTTTCATGAACTATCTTAACGTCTGACCAATGCTTTGGAGCGGTTGGTTCGGGATGATCTTCCTTCAGCAAGTACTTTTTCTGCCCTTCAGCGGCCACGAATTGAATGAGGTGACCGTTCCGGCACCGGACGAAAACATGCTGAAGAAAGAGATCGTGATTCACGCTATCCGTATCACCGGCAACAAAGTGACGCGAAAGAACATCATTCTTCGGGAAGTTACGATCGGACCGGGCGATTCGCTCTGCCATTTTGAGCTCGAGCAGCGCATGCGCACGATCCGTCTGAATTTGCTGAATACTTCCTTATTTCATTTTGTAACGGTGAGGCATGTGAAAGACGAGATGGAAAGAAACATTATTGAAGTAACGGTGGAGGAACGCTGGTATACATGGCCGGGCCCGATCTTTGAAATGGCTGACCGGAATTTCAACACCTGGCTGCAAACCCGTGATCCCGAGCGGGTGAATTACGGTTTCTTTTTATACCGCGATAATTTCAGGGGCCGGAAGGAGCGCGTGACTTTTTTGATAAAAAACGGCTACACCCGACAGTTCGGAATTGCCTATAGTGTACCCTATCTGGACAGAAGACAAAAAACCGGCATGAACTTTATGGTCAGCTGGAGTGCTAACCGTGAAGTGAATTACGCATCGGCAGACAATCATCAGTTGTTTTACAAAGATCCCGAACACTTTGTACGGAGAGAATTCGTGGCACGCTGGGGGGTCACCTACCGGCCCGGGATTTACAACACGCTTTTCGCGGAGGCAAAATTTTACGCCGGATCCGTTGAAGATACGATTCCTCTGCTGGAGAACGATTATTTCTCCGGTGATCTGAGCACGATGCAGTATCTGAACGCTTCCGTGGGATTCCGTCACGACAAGCGGGATAACAAAGCGTATCCTCTTCGCGGAAGGTATCTTGATCTGGAAATCGGACAAAATGGGTTTGGGGTTCTTCAAAGCGAAGAGGTGAACCAGACCTATGCTTTCGCATCGGTGCGCAGGTACCTGCAACTAGCACCCCGCTGGTTCACGGCAGCCATGGTGAAAGGCAAAGCATCCACAGGAAAAGATGTGCCGTACTTCCTCCGGCGCGCCCTGGGATACCGCGACCTGATCCGTGGGTATGAATATTATGTAATGGACGGAACGTCCTTTGCGCTTGGCAAAACCTCCGTAAAATTCTGTCTGGTAAAACCAAAGGTTAAAAAACTGAAATTCATCCCGGCCGACAAATTCAACAAATTTCATTATGCCGTATACCTCGAAGCCTACGGGGAAGCCGGCTATGTTGATGACCCCGACAGCGGGGCCTCGAACAATCTGAATAACAGCTGGCAGTACAGTTACGGAGCCGGAATCCATTACGTAACGTACTATGACCTGACATTCCGTCTTGAATTTTCTGTGAACAGAATGCAGGAAGGTGGTATCTTTCTGAACTTCTTTGCCCCCTTCTGATATGAAAATTGCAGTTTACGGACGAATGATTGATAACAACCGGACCACGCCGGTTCAGGAATTATTTGATCTGCTGGGAAAAGAAAAAGTTGAAGTGCTGATACACGAGCCCTTCATGAATTTCATTAAGGACCGGTTGAGATTACCTGATCAGCTTCAGACATTTCTGTCGCATGACGACCTTCGTAACAGAGCAGATTTCCTCTTCAGCCTGGGCGGCGACGGCACACTGCTTGAAACCTTATCCCTTGTGCGTGACTCCGGCCTGCCGGTGGTTGGGATCAATACCGGAAAACTTGGTTTTCTTTCCAGCATTGGCAAGGAAGAATCCGCTCTGGTAATAGCCGCCCTGAGGGAGAAAAAATACGAAATAGAAAAAAAGGAAGTCCTGTTTCTGGATACCCCTGGTTTATTCAGTGATCTGCCCTATGCATTGAATGAAATTACCATTATGAAAAACGATACTTCCTCCATGGTTACGATTCACGCGTACCTTGACGATGTATTGCTCAACACGTACTGGTGCGACGGACTGATTATTTCCACGCAAACCGGATCTACGGCCTATTCGCTGAGTTGCGGAGGTCCTATTGTTGCGCCGGGGGCAGATGTTTTTACGCTCACCCCGATGGCGCCGCATAACCTGAATGTTCGTCCGGTTGTTATTCCCGATCACGGCACACTGAGGCTGAAAGTAGAAGGAAGTAACAAGCAATACATGCTGGCCCTTGATTCCCGTTCCTCCTCACTTAACAACCAGGATGAATTAACCATCCGGAAAGCCGCCTGGCGAATGAACCTGGTTCGTTTACCCGGCAGGGATTTCTTCACTTCCCTTCGGAACAAGCTTTTATGGGGTATTGATAAAAGAGGCTGAAAACCAGGGCGTAAGACAATATTTCCCTTCCCTTTCCGTTCAGTTAAAAAGGTTAAATTTGTAACTTACTAATGCTCAAAAAGATAGTCATACTTCTCGCTTTATTGCTACCCCTTTTGCCGGCAGCGCAGAACATCAATTACCGTGGTTCAGAATTCGGGCTGGGATTAGGTGCCGGATATTATCTGGGAGAGTTAAACCGCAAGGGGCATTTTAGTTATGTGACCAGGCCTGCCGCCGGACTCATCTACAGGTATAACATCAATCCGCGCTTTTCGTTCAAGGGCAATCTGGTGTTTGGCACACTGCAGGGAGACGACTCACGAACCGGCGTGCCGTCTTCTGTTCAGCGAAACGCACACTTTAAATCACCGGTCACAGAACTGGCCGCGGAGATAGAATTTAATTTTCTGAATTATGTGATCGGCAATCATAAGACCTATTTCACTCCCTTTGTTTTCGGGGGTATCGGACTTTTCCGGTTCAATCCGAAAGCACAGTTGGGAAATAACTGGGTGGCGTTGCAGCCACTGGGTACCGAAGGACAGGGTAGCTCCCTGAACGGAGATAAAAAATATGCACTGATTCAGCCCGCACTTCCCTTTGGTTTAGGAGTGAAGGCCTGGATATCCTCCCGCATCGGTATTACGGTGGAGTGGGGTTGGAGAAAAACATTCACAGACTACATTGACGATGTGAGCAAAACGTATGTTGATCCCACGGTGCTGGCGGTGGAAAATGGCCCTGTTGCGTCCTATTTTTCAGATACGAGTCTTACTCCGGATAATATCTCAAACGTTGGAAAACAGCGGGGGGATGCCACCGATAAAGATTGGTATTCATTCGCTCTCATCACCCTCTCCTTCAAACTCAAGAATAAAGTAACCACCTGCAGCAGCTACCGGTAACCCGGAAGGCATATCGGATGTCATCGAAGGAAAAGATAAACACGAGTAAATTACCTGTACACATTGCGGTGATCATGGACGGCAACGGCCGGTGGGCACGTATGCAGGGTCAGGAGAGAGTATTTGGTCATCAGAACGGCGTTGAATCCGTACGGGAAACAGCAGAAGCCGCCGCTGAGTTAGGCGTGAAATACCTGACGCTGTATGCCTTTTCAACCGAGAACTGGAATCGTCCGTCGGAAGAGGTAACCGCACTGATGTCCTTACTGGTTCATACCATTCACCAGGAGACACCCACGCTGAATAAAAACAAGATTCGTCTGAATGCGATTGGAAATCTCTCGGCGTTACCCGGAGATTGTTACAAAGAACTGCAGCAGGCAATGGCCGAAACCGCAACGAACGACCGCATGATGCTGACCCTGGCGCTGAGTTACAGTTCACGGTGGGAGATCATTCATGCGGTGAACAAGATCGCAGAAAAGGTGAAGAGCGGGGTACTCACTCCCGGAAAAATTACGGAAGCGGACTTCGAGAACGAGCTCAATACACACGGAATACCGGATCCTGAGTTGCTTATCCGCACCAGCGGAGAAAGCCGGATCAGTAATTACCTGCTCTGGCAGATTGCATATGCCGAATTATATTTTACAGAAACGCTGTGGCCAGACTTCAGAAAAGAAGATCTCTATAAAGCCATTTTGGACTACCAGGGAAGAGAGCGGCGATTTGGAAAGATCAGTGAACAATTGACCCCTTGAGATGAGAATAGTCCTGTTGATCGTATTTGGAATCTTTATTCTGCCTGGCGTTCAGGCGCAACAACCCCTGATCATTGGCGGGGGAAGCGACACCCTGAAAATAGATTACACCAATCCCAAAGAATATATCATTGCGGACATTACCGTTCAGGCTCCGGATGCCTTTGATAAAAACCTGCTCATTGCCCTATCCGGACTGGTGAAGGGAGACAGAATCAGAATCCCCGGAGACGATGTAGGAGCTGCGATCAAGAACCTCTGGAAAACCGGTTTGTTCCGTGACGTGCACATTCATGCCACGCGTGTGAGCGGTGACAAGATATTTTTGAATATCAGCGTGGTGGAAAGAAGCCGTCTCAATTTCTACAAATATGCCAACCGGAAAGACATTTCCAAGTCGGAGGCCGAAGATCTGAGTGAGATGATGCATATGCAGCACGGCATGATGATTACGGATGAGCTGATCAAAACCTCAGAACAAATCGTGAAAGATTTCCTGATTGAAAAGGGATATCTTGACGCCAAGGTGCGGATTGAACAACAGCCGGACACTTCCAAACCCAACCATGTTATTCTTATCATCCATCATGAACGCGGACCGAAGATCCGGATTAAAGACATTGTTTTTCACGGGAACACACAAGTAAAGGCCGGAAAGCTGCGGAGAAAAATGAAAGAGACCAAGCGCCGACGCTGGTACAGTTTTAATTCCGCAAAATTCTATGAAGGCGAGTATGAAAAGGATCTGGACGCATTGCTTCTCGAGTATAAAGACAAAGGAATGCGCGACGCCAAGATTGTAAAGGATACCATGTACCGCATATCCCCGAAGCGTATCCTGCTTGAAATTTCGATAGACGAAGGAAAGAAGTACTATTTCCGTAATATCAGCTGGGTGGGAAATTCAAAATACAGCACCAAGGACCTGCAGCGTGTGCTGAACATTAAAAAGGGCGATGTATACAATCAGGGGCTGCTGGAATCACGCCTGTTCATGAATGCCAGCAGTACAGATATTTCATCGCTGTACATGGACGACGGGTATCTCTTTTTCCAGATCACACCCGTAGAGATACTGGTAGAAGGCGACAGCATTGACATTGAACTGCGGGTATATGAAGGAAAGCAGGCCATCATTGATCAGGTTACAATATCCGGGAACACGAAAACAAATGACAAGGTGGTGATGAGGGAAGTGCGCACCCGCCCCGGTCAGCTTTTTCGCAGAAGCGACATCATCAGGACCCAACGCGAACTGGCCGCCCTGGGATATTTCGATGCGGAAAAAATGCAGGTGAACCCGAAACCTAATCCTGCAGACGGAACAGTAGACATAGAATATATTGTGGAAGAGAAACCGAATGATCAGCTGGAGCTCAGCGGAGGATTCGGGGCCGGACGGGTGGTTGGAACCCTGGGGGTTTCCTTTAATAATTTTTCCGGAAGAAGTCTTTTCAAAAAGGGAGCCTGGACCCCCGTTCCTGCGGGCGATGGGCAGCGGCTCAGCATCCGCGCACAGTCGTATGGCGTGGGTTATCAAAGCTATAATCTCAGCTTTACCGAACCCTGGCTGGGAGGTAAAAAACCGAATTCACTCAGCGTGACTGTTTATCATTCTGTGCAGACAAACGGGCAAAAGAAATATTCCTCGCGAAATCCGGATGTTCTCAATCCGCTTCGTCAGGCACTTACGATTACCGGCGTAAGCGTTGGGCTGGGAAAGCGACTGGCATGGCCCGACGATTTTTTCCAGATCTATCTGGAAGGGAGTTACAAGTATTATAACCTGAATAATTACCGCGCATTTTTCTCCTTCAATGACGGTTATTCCCAGGATCCCAGCGTGCGGATTGTGCTCAGCAGAAACAGTATGGATTTCCCTGCCTATGACTATCCCACCAGCGGATCTAATATTTCGTTAACCACCCAGTTCACGCCCTATCTGCGAAGTGTGATCGGCAAGCTGGATCTGACAGACATCACTGACCAGGAGAAATACAAATTCCTGGAGTACTACAAATTCAAATTCACTTCCAGTTTCTTCACCAAACTCCTTGGAAGGGAACGTAAGAACGCCCTGGTTCTCAACACACGGATCGGATTCGGATTGCTGGGATATTTCGACAAGAATTACGGCCTCTCGCCCTTCGAGCGCTTTTATCTGGGCGGAAGCGGTTTGACCGGATTTTCACTGGACGGGCGGGAAATCATTGCACTGCGCGGGTACGATGACCAGAGCGTTTCTCCTCCAACCGGCGCCGCCTCTATCGTTAAGTATACGCTGGAACTCCGCTATCCCATTTCTCTTAATCCCTCCGCCATGGTCTACGGACTTGGGTTTGCCGAAGGGGGTAATTCATGGGCTACTTTCCGTGAGTTCAATCCCTTCAGTGTGAAAAGATCCGCCGGCATTGGGGTAAGGGTATTTCTTCCCATGTTCGGGCTGCTGGGACTCGATTACGGCTGGCGTTTTGATGATATCGACCGCTCCCCTTTTATGCAACGGGGGCAACTCCACTTCACAATTGGTATGAATCTTGGAGAACTATAGATATAAATACATCTGAAAAAACACAATACAATGAAAATCAAACACTTGTTCCCCCTTTTGATGGTAATGGCCGTCACTGCTTTCACCCCCCTTATTGCCCAAAAAACAGCCTACGTAGACATTGATTACATCCTGAGTAAGCTGCCTGAGTATAACAACGCCCAATCGGAACTGGACAAGATTTCCGTAACCTGGCAAAAGGAGATTGAGTCGAAAATAGCCGAGGTAGATAAAATGTTTAAGGCGTTTAAGGAGGAGGAAGTGCTTCTTACGGAGGAAATGAAGAAAAAGCGCATGAACGAGATCATGCAGAAGGAGAAGGAAATAAAGGACCTCCAGAAACAGCGTTTCGGTGTAGACGGTGACCTTTTCAAAAAGCGTCAGGAAATGGTCAAGCCTATCCAGGACAAAGTGTACAATGCGATTAAAAAGCTATGTGAAAAAGAACAGATCATGATCATGTTCAACAAAGCTGCAGACATGAATATTGTATACTCTAATCCCAAATACGACCGGAGTGATGCAGTAATCGAAATGGTGAAAGCGGGTGACACCAAATAAAAGACTATATTTGCCCCCATTATTTTCAAAATCAACACTATGAATAATCTTTTTCGTCTGACTTTACTGGCACTCTTTCTGAGCGCCGGGTCACTGGTGGCTCAGTCCAGAGTAGGTCATATTGATCTTGATTCCCTTATCCGTCTTATGCCGAAATACGATTCGGTAAAGAAAGTTTCGGAGGAATACGGCAAAAAACTCGACATTGAATACCAGTCGATGTACGCCGACTACGACAAGAAGGTGAAGGAGTATACCGAACAGGAGAAAAACTGGACCGACTTCATCAAGGAAATGAAAAAGAAGGATATCATTCAGCTGGAGCAGACCCTGCGCGACTTTCCGCAGAATGCCCAGAACGAGATGGCCAAGAAGAATGCGGAATTGCTTACGCCGCTGGAAAAAGCGGCCCGGAAAGCGATTGATGATGTGGCAAAGGAAAACAAATACACTCTCGTTCTCGACAGTACGGTCGGGAATATTCTTTACTCTCAGCCTTCGGATGACCTGATGCCTCTTGTGAAGAAAAAGCTGGGGATCAAGTAAAGCCAACGTAGCCGATACTATTTACGGGCGCCGGACAAAGTCTGCGCGCCCGTTCTTTTTATATACCCGTATTTTTTTAGCAACCTTTTCCGGCGTGCTGCGTACACCTGTACTCATTTACGCCAAATGGTTCGTCTTACACTCCTGCTTCTTCTCTGCCTGGCTGTCACTTTTCCAGCCTGTTCCCTGCGCAGGTCCTGCGGTATGAGTAAACGGCAGCTGAAGACAATAAACGAAGGCAATTTTGATCGCTCAAAAAAAGCAGGGAAGCTGAAGAAAAAGTCGCGGCCCCGATGCGTTAAGTGGTAGTGTTTCACCCACCAGGAGACTGGCAAAAACACTACTCGCCCAGGTCTTCGCTCTGGAATTTAAACCCCAGCCTTTTCCCCGTTTTGATTTGCATCATATTGGAAGCTTCCAGCATTTCATTCACCGTAATTTCGCGGAAGGTCTCAAAGGGGGGCGTATACAGATCGAACTCCAGGCAGTAGAGAACGGCACTCTCAATGATGGAACGGATTTCCGCATCCGCGATGGGGGCGGAGAAAAATTCGTTGTGCATGAATCCCAATTGCTTCTTACCGTCTACAAAATAATGCTTGTCCTTATTAATGAATACCCGTCCGATGAGGTATCCAACGTCGTTTGAGCGGTTGTACTTGAATGAATCGCTGAGAAAATTATACACCATGATCATTCCGCAGAAACTGCGGTTCTCATCCTTCTTGATATAGGACGATTTCCATATGGGATGGCTTCTGTCGAATTCGAATACATTGGTATGCATGATAAAAATGAGCAAATCACCTCCCACCCTCATCTCACAATGATGCGCACCACGGTCTTTGTACTCTACTATTACACGCTCATCTTTCAGAACCATGATTTTTGAGTACTCTTCCGCCATGGCTTTGATTGCCATTTTGAAATGATCAAAAACCTCAATGGTGTTGTGATAAATCGTTTGCTTCAGCGAAGCCTTCTCTTCCAGGAGTTTGAGGATGCGGTCAGAATGGGATTTTTTGGTCATTTCAATACGCTTTTGCGAACAGCACCCGTTTTCCGCTGGGTTTGCCTGTAAGAATACACTTCCCGTTCTCCGGCTTTGCTTCCAGTGGTATGCAGCGGATTGTTGCCTTGGTTTTGTCCTTGATCTGGTCCGCCGTTTCCGGTGTACCATCCCAGTGCGCACTCACAAATCCGCCCTTTTCTTCCAGGAGCTTTACAAACTCATCCCAGGTATCGGCACTGCTGAGGTGAGAATCTCTGTAAACTTTTGCTTTGTTAAAAATGCCGTGCTGTATCTCCTCAAGCAATTGCACTATACGGTCATCCAACCCGGCCTGATCTACCACCTGTTTCTCCTTCGTATCTCTGCGCGCCAGTTCAATTTTTTGATTCTCCAGGTCGCGCATGCCCATGGCCAGGCGAATCGGTACGCCTTTCAATTCGTACTGAGCGAATTTCCAGCCGGGGCGCTGCGTGTCGCGGTCGTCATAAATCACACGAAGGCCCCTGGCTTCCAATGATGCTTTGATCTCTTTCACCCTTGCGCTGATCTTTCCCAAATCCTCCTCCGTTTTATAAATCGGCACAATCACCACCTGGTGCGGGGCCAGTTTGGGAGGAAGTACCAGGCCCTGGTCGTCCGAATGCGCCATAATCAGGGCTCCCATTAGCCGGGTGCTCACGCCCCAGGAGGTGGACCAGACGAAATCAAGTTTTCCTTCTTTGCTTGTAAACTTCACATCAAAGGCCTTCGCAAAATTCTGTCCCAGAAAATGAGAAGTTCCTGCCTGCAAAGCCTTTCCGTCCTGCATCAATGCCTCAATGCAATAGGTTTCAAGGGCGCCGGCAAAACGCTCGTTGGGAGTTTTCAATCCCTTAATCACCGGCATGGCCATAAAGTTCTCAGCAAAATCCGCATACACATCGAGCATTCGTTCGGTCTCAACGATCGCTTCCTCCTGTGTAGCATGCGCCGTATGCCCCTCCTGCCACAGGAACTCGGCCGTCCGAAGAAACAAGCGCGTTCTCATTTCCCAGCGAACCACGTTAGCCCATTGGTTTACCAGTATCGGGAGATCCCTGTAACTTTGGATCCAGCCGCGGTAGGTATTCCATATAATGGTTTCAGAGGTAGGCCGTACAATCAGTTCCTCCTCCAGCTTTGCATCTTTATCCACTACAATTTCCCCATTCTCGTTCTTTAAGCGATAATGCGTCACTACTGCACACTCTTTGGCGAATCCCTCCACATGCGACGCCTCCTTAGAGAAAAAGGATTTGGGGATAAAAAGCGGGAAATAGGCATTCACATGGCCTGTGGCCTTGAACATTTTATCCAGTTCCGCCTGCATGCGTTCCCAGATGGCATAACCATAGGGTTTGATCACCATGCAGCCCCTTACCGCACTATGTTCTGCCAGATCCGCCTTAACCACTAAATCGTTATACCATGCGGAATAGTCTGACTCCCTGCTTGTTACTTCCTTGCTCATACTTTTCTCTTTGGTATGGTATTTGTACCTTTATTTCCGGAATCCACTGCCCGGAGTCCAACGAAGTTATCAATAAAAGTTCTTTCTGACTCAACCTAAAACCAGGTCATGAAAAAAGTATTTTATTTCATTGCAGTGGCGGCCATCATGGGCACCTCCTGCACCTCCGGCAAGTTTGGCACCTCCTCTGCTTCCGACGACATTTACTATTCCACAAAGGATCCCGTACCTCCGCCACCGGCACCGGAAACACCTCCTCCGCCTCCTGATGGAGACGCACCTGCTCCTCAGCCGGAACAGAAGGTGGTAGATCCGGAAAATAATAACGGGGAGAAAACTGATTACTATTACGAAGACGATCAGTACGATTATTATTATTCCAGCCATTTCCGCCGGTATTATGACCCATATTATGGTTATGCTTATTACGATTCGTATTACACGAATTCATACTGGTACAGTAGCAATCCCTATCACTGGGGCATGAGTATCTACCTGGGTTATCCCTGGTGGGGGCCGTCCTACTATTACTATTCTTATTATCCGTCCTATTACTGGGGATGGTACGACCCATGGTATCATCATCATCACCATTGTGGTTATTGGGGTGGAGGCTACTGGAACGGTTACAATAATGGTTACTGGGATGGCTACTGGGACGGATATTATAACGGGAACTATTATAACAGCCAGGATGACGGGAACTTCTATTATGGGCCAAGAAACACGCCATCTTCCAACGGATCGCCCTACGCTTCTTTGGGACAGAAGTACCAATATGCCGTGAATCAGGGCGGACCAAACAACAATGGTCACACCAAAGGCGACGGTGTAAGCGATCAGGTTAATCCTTCCCCCAAGACCACGGTGGGCAAGAATCCGACCACGCCCGACAATACCACCACAAAGCCGAAAGCTCAGTCGTTAAATCATAACGGAAATGTTCCTTCGGATCCGAGTTACAATCCCAACGGCAACAATCTGCCTGCTCCGAAAGATAAAGGAGTGAACAATCCTCCTCCAAAATCGTACAATCCTCCGGCGAATACCTCTCCGGCTCCTACGGGTGAACAGCCAACCACCAACCCGCCGAAGAGTTACGATCCGCCGAAGAACAATGCGCCGCAGCCCAACCAGCCACCCAAGAGTTACGGGCCTCCCAAGGGCAATGACTCTCCCAAGAGTAATCCCCCGAAATCATATGATCCGCCGAAGAATTCAGCTCCAAAGAATAACGGTGGAGGAAACTCTGCTCCCAAGAGCAAGGGCAACGGCGGAGGTCATTCTTATAATGGCGGCAGCTCCGGCGGCGGACATTCCAAAGGCGGCGGAAATTCCGGTGGCGGGCGTTCCTCCGGCGGTAGTTCCAAAGGCGGAAGAAGATAATTACTCATCCTGACACAAAAGCCATGAAAAAAATTCTCGCAATATTCATTGCCTCCCTTCCCTGCGCGATGGTGGCACAGAACGAAATAGACGCGCTGCGCTATTCTCAACTCAACTACATGGGCGGAACGGCCCGGTTTGCCGGGATGGGAAGTTCTTTTGGCGGTTTAGGCGGTGACTTTTCCGCCGTGGTAGTAAACCCTGCCGGTTTAGGCATTTACAGAAAGCCGGAACTGACATTTACTCCTTCTTTCTTCTCCAATACCACCACCAGCACTTATAATTCCACGGAGTCATCGGATTTCAAAAGCAATTTTAACTTTTCCAATTTCGGGATTGTGTTTGCCCATGCCGAATCAGGCGACGAACAAGAATGGAAGGGGGTAGGATTTGCTTTCGGTTATACCCGTCTTAACAACTTTCACAGCCGGATGACGATGAGCGGGGTTTCTGACTCTTCTTCGCTGCTGGATGTATACCTGAATTCCGCGCAGGGCTTTTCCGATGCCAATACCCTTGATCCTTTCGGGGCACAGCTCGCCTGGAACACCTGGTTGCTGGATACGCTCAATGCCGGAAATTATTACTCTGTGATTCCCACCTATGGTCAGAAACAGACCAAACAGATAACCACCCGTGGCCATCAGGGCGAGATGACCTTCGCCCTGGCGGGTAATTACGCTAATAAGCTGTATATCGGTGCTTCTCTGAATCTCCCGTTCGTAAGCTATACTGAACACTCAGAGTTCACCGAGTCGGTTACCAACGACACCACCTTTAACCTGAAATCGTACACCGTTTCGCAGTACCTGCACAGCGAAGGACAGGGTTTTAACTTCAAGCTGGGACTGATTTTCAAACCCACCGATTTTCTCCGCATTGGCGGCTCCTTTCATACACCCAGCCTGATAGAGCTGTCGGATGATTATACCACAGAAATAACCTCACAGTTCACCACCGGTTCATTCAATTCCGAATCGCCGCAGGGTGCTTTCGACTACCATCTTGTAACCCCGGCGCGTATGGTGGCGAGTGTGGGAATAGTTATTAAGAAATTTGCCGCGCTGAATGTAGATTACGAATATGCCGATTATTCCACTGCCCGTTTGTCGGCTCCGGGTTACGAATTCACCGCTGCGAACAATGCCATCAGCAATAAGTACAAAGAAGCCGGACAGCTACGGGTTGGTGCAGAATTCAAGCTGGCTCCCCTGAGCCTGCGTGCAGGATACATTATGAGCGAAAGTCCTTACCGCGAAGGCGTAAATGACGGGGTACGCACCTCCTATTCTTTTGGATTCGGTATCCGCGAAAAGAACACCTTCCTTGATTTTGCCTACGTGCTGAGTGAGATGAGTGAGGATTATTATTTCTATGATCCGAAGCTGGTAAAGCCCGTAACCAACACTTCCCGGAGCAGCAATTACCTGCTAACGATCGGGTTCAAATTCTGAATGCAGGTTCATTCCATTTAGACCCCGGCAGTATGCCGGGGTTTTGTATTTTTGCCATGTGCTGATGGACCTTTCCGCGGTGAAGGAATTGTTCGGATCCCATCCGAAAACTGCCGAAATCCTTAAGGCAGCAGGGGATTCTTTTTTCAAAATCGGGCTAAAAGGACTTACCGGCTCCTCCCCTGCCTTTCTGGTGCACAGTCTTTTTCCCCACCTCCGGAGAACCCTGATAGTGGTGATTCCCGACCGAGAAGAAGCCGCTTATTTTATGAATGATCTTGCGAACCTTGGAAGCACGGTTTTCTGGTTTCCACCTTCATTCCGGAAGCCCTACGAAATTGAAGAAACTGCGAATGCCAACGTAATCCACCGCGCAGAAGTACTCGAAAAGATCAGCCATTCAGCGCAGCCCGTTCTGGTGGTAACCACTCCGGAAGGCCTCGCAGAAAAGGTGATTCGCCGGCAGGAACTTTCCAGAAACACACTTACGATTAAGAAAGGAGAAAAGCTTAGTGTAGAATTTGTATCACAGGCGCTGAATGAATACGGCTTTCAGCGGGTGGATTATGTCACAGAACCGGGCACCTACTCCCTGCGGGGAGGCATCACCGACATCTGGTCCTTCAGCTCAGATCTACCGCTCCGGGTAGAATTCTTCGGCGATGAAGCAGAATCGCTCCGATATTTTGATCCGGTAGATCAGCTCAGCCGGAAAGAGCTGCAGGAAGCGTCCATTATTCCGAATATTTCCGCCGTTGAAGGCCGGGAGACACGGCAATCGTTCCGCGAATTTCTTGGCACCGGCGCCCTTTTCTATGTTAAAGACCAAACACTTTGCCTGGACCTGATCAAGAAGCAATTCGAGCAGGCGATGGCATGTTATCCCGAAGCAGGACCTCTGCTGAAGAAATTCAAGCCGGAAGATCTGTACTGCGATCCGGACACCATCCGCAAAGAATGGGAAGCCCTTGCCGGATTCCGGACAGGGATAACGGGCGAAAAACCGACTCATACTATTTCCTTCGTTCAGCGGCCCCAGCCATCGTTCGCAAAAAACTTCGATTTGCTCCAGGAGAATCTGGAAAAAAATCTCCGCGGAGGTTTTCAGAATATCATCTGCGCGGATGCAGCCCGCCAGGTAGAACGGCTTTACGCCATTTTCGATGATCTCCTGGCCAAAAAGAAAAAAATAAGCGCACCCGGGAAAGATCAGCTCGGCCAGCTCTCCTCCCATCTTTTTACACCGGTGTTGCTTTCAGTTCACGAAGGATTTATTGATGAAGATCTCCGCAGAGCAGTCTATACTGATCACCAGCTATTCGATCGTTACCACCGCTTCCGCATCCGGAACAACTCCTATAAAAAAAATGAAGCCCTTACGCTGAAAGAACTGAAGGGACTTAACCCGGGCGACTACATTGTGCACATTGATCACGGCATTGGCCGGTTCGGCGGTCTGGAAAAAGTGATGGTAAACGGGAAAGAGCAGGAAACCATACGCATTGTATACAAGGATCATGATGTGCTCAACATCAGCATCCATGCCCTGCATCGCATTTCCAAATATGCAGGTAAAGACGGAGCGGTTCCCCGGCTCGATAAACTGGGATCTCAGGCGTGGAGCAACCTCAAGAATAAAACGAAGAAAAAAGTAAAAGAGATTGCCTTCGACCTAATCAAACTCTATGCACGGCGTAAAGCGGAAAAAGGCTTTGCTTTCGCCCCTGACAATTACCTGCAAAATGAACTGGAGGCCTCTTTCATCTATGAAGACACGCCTGACCAGTACAAGGCCACCCGGGATGTAAAGAAGGACATGGAAGCAGAATGGCCTATGGACCGGCTGGTATGCGGTGACGTAGGATTCGGTAAAACAGAGATAGCCGTGCGGGCCGCCTTCAAGGCGGTGAACGACGGAAAGCAGGTGGCCATTCTTGTTCCCACCACCATTCTGGCCCTTCAGCATTTCAAAACGTTCAGCGAAAGGCTGGCCGCTTTTCCTGTAAAGGTAGATTACCTAAGCCGCTTCCGCAGTGCAGGAGAACAGAAACAGGTACTCCGCGACCTTGCTGAAAAGAAAACGGATATTCTCATCGGAACACATAAACTGATCGGAAAGGAAGTAAAATTTAAAGACCTGGGATTACTGGTGATTGATGAAGAGCAGAAATTCGGCGTAGCCGCAAAGGATAAACTCAAAACGTTGCGTCACAATGTGGATACGCTCACACTCACAGCCACTCCCATTCCGCGCACCTTGCAGTTCTCTATGCTGGGTGCCCGCGACCTCAGCATCATTCACACTCCCCCTCCCAACCGGTATCCCATCCAAACCGAGGTCCAGCTTTATAACGAAGAAATTATCCGCGATGCCATCCGTTACGAGGTGGAACGAGGCGGACAGGTCTTCTTTGTTCACAACAGAGTGGGAAATCTCAGGGAGCTGGCGGGCATGCTTCATAAACTTCTTCCCTCCCTTAAAATCGCCATTGGGCACGGACAGATGGACGGCAAAGAACTGGAAGAAGTGATGGTAAATTTCATAGAAGGGCAATACGATGTGCTTCTCAGTACAACAATTATTGAGAGCGGGCTGGATATTCCTAACGCGAACACCATCATTATCAATGATGCCCACCTGTTCGGGCTGAGCGATTTACACCAGATGCGGGGCCGGGTGGGACGCAGCAACAAAAAAGCCTTTTGCTACCTGCTTACTCCGCCCTTCTCCACGCTAACCGACGAAGCCCGGAAGCGACTGAAAGCAATCGAACAATTCTCGGATCTCGGCAGCGGTTTTAACATTGCCATGCGTGATCTGGATATCCGTGGTGCAGGAGACCTGCTGGGAGCAGAACAAAGCGGTTTCATCACGGATATCGGATATGAAACGTACATGAAGATTCTGGAGGAGGCCATGGAAGAATTAAAATCTGAAGGTACTTCCGCCGCTGCGCCATTACCGTCATCTGCTCCGGTTTCTTTCGTGAAAGACTGTCAGCTGGATACAGATCTGGAGCTGTTGATTCCGGATGCATATGTAGATCACATCAGTGAAAGGATTTACCTGTATAAAGAACTGGACAACTGTAAAACCGACGAAGAGCTGGAGCATTTCAGCCGTGGACTCAAGGACCGTTTCGGTACACTACCCGTTCAAACAGCGGAGCTCATCCGCGCGGTGAAGCTGCGGAGACTCGCACAGGAGTCGGGATTTGAAAAGCTGTTTCTGAAAAACAAGCGGATGACCGGCTACTTCATCAGCAAACAGGAATCTCCGTTTTATTCTTCCGAAACATTCCGGAAGATACTCGAACATATGAAAATTCATCCGAAAGGAGTACGGATGAAAGAAGGGCAGGGAAAGCTCATGCTGATCTTTGATCCCATACGCAACGTGGAGGAGGCCATCACTGCGATGGAGCAGCTGGGAAGATAGTCACAGGTTACGATCCATTCGAGGGTAGAATTTCAGCAGCGGCAGCGTAAAAAATACAGTGAGTACTATGCCGGCCATTACTCCGCCGTCACCCGCCATGCCGGTGAGAAAATGCAGAATGGTTTTGAAAAAGAAATTAACAAGGAACAACTCCACCCCCCAGCGTTTCATGTGCCAGATGCCGATGAATGCAATGAACTGAAAGGCTACCACCGCACCAAAGAGCGCAGGATACCATTCCCCGAGCCGTTTCGTATCCGGAGAAAAAAGTGCCGGAATGGTCAGCACCACCCAGATGTATCCCACGATACACAGTATCGAAAGGATCACTGGGCGGCGGATAATAGTTTTCATATCAGTTGGAACGAATGGCTTCTACCGGATCCAGCTGAGAAGCCGAATACGCAGGAACAAATCCGGAAACAATACCGATAATCACGGAAATGGTAAGTCCAAGAATAACATTCGCCCGCGACAGGGATATGTCCATTTCCATGAGAGAAGACACCGCCCCGGTAATCAGAAACACAAAGAACAACCCTACGAGTCCGCCGAGCAGGCATAACAATACGGATTCAAAAAGGAACTGAGAGAGAATAAAAGAATTTCTTGCGCCCAGGGATTTCTGTACCCCGATCTGGTTGGTACGTTCTTTTACGGACACGAACATGATATTGGCGATTCCGAAACCGCCTACCAGGATGGCGAATGCACCGATGATCCATCCGGCCGTTCCCACCACATCAAATATCTCATCGAACTGATTAGAGATCAAACTGGTTTCGTTCAGTGCGAAATCATCTTCCGCGAGGGGTTTCAGTTTGTGGAGCGAGCGCATAATACCCGTAAGCTCATCCTTAAGTTCATCATTGGAAATTCCGGGCAGGGCTTTGACCATGATGCGCGGATCAAAATTATCGCTGCGCAGGTCCACCAGGTTACGGGCAAAATTGATAGGAACCAGCACCTGATTGTCCACATTATTCCCCAACAGGCTCTCTCCCTTTCGTTCGAATACCCCGATGATCTTCAGCCTGGAACCTCTTACGCGAACCGTTTCAGCAAGCGGATCCTTATTCGGGAAAAGGGCCCTGGCTACATTATCACCGATAATACATACCGGCCGGCCCGACTCGGACTCAGACTCCGCAAAATACCGGCCCTGCCCGATATCGAGTGCCTGTACCCGGTAATAATCGTGGGAGACAATCACAATATCCGCGTTCTCAATGGTGCTGCTGCCGGCCTTTACATTGGTGCGGGCATAAAGGGTAAAAGCCACCGCCTCCGCCTTTCTGGAACGTTCCATAAGGTTTTCCATGTCGGTAACATTGGGAACGGGGCGGTTCAGGTATTTCCACCACGGATAATTTGGTCCGAAGGCCCAGGGCCATTTTTCCACGAATACTACGTTGTCACCCAGCGACTTGATCCCATCCCGCAGGTTTTTTTCGAGTGAATCCACAACCGTAAACACAGAAATGATGGCAAAAATGCCGATGGTGATTCCCAGCAGGGAAAGCATGGTTCGAAGCTTATTCACCCGCAGCGCCGTGATGGCGAAGAGCAGACTCTCCCTGAAAATATTCAGCCATAGCATCGCGATAAAATTACCAAAACCACACGGGAGCAGGAGTGAAATGTGATGAATGGGAAGGGTCGGGCTTACTTAATGAACAATTTATTAACAGCCTCATTTCAAGCAAGATATGTGCGTAATTTTATCGCTTAAGTTTTCCATGAACGTGCCGAGAAAGATAAAAAATGCATTGGTTTCCGTTTACTACAAGGACGGGCTGGATGTGATAGTAAAAAAACTTCATTCACTGGGCGTGCAGCTCTTCAGCACCGGAGGAACGCAGGAATTCATTGAGAAGATGAACCTGCCCGTGACGGCGGTAGAATCGCTAACCTCTTATCCTTCCATTCTTGGAGGAAGAGTAAAAACCCTTCATCCGAAAGTTTTTGGCGGAATTCTTAGCCGGAGGGAGCTGGAATCCGACGTGATGCAGCTGGATCAGTATGAGATACCGGAAATTGATCTGGTCATCGTTGATCTTTACCCCTTCGAAGCCACGGTAGCATCCGGTGCAGGAGAACAGGACATCATAGAGAAGATTGACATTGGAGGAATTTCACTGATTCGTGCGGGCGCAAAAAATTTCCGCGACGTGATCATCGTTTCATCCAGGGAACAATATCCCGCACTGGCGGAACTTCTGGAGAACGGCAAGGGCATGTCATCTCTCGAAGACCGCAGGCGATTCGCGGTGGAAGCATTCAACACCACATCGCATTACGATTCGGCGATCTTCAACTGGTTTGGCGGAGATAATGCTCCGGCCTTCAAGCAGAGTATACGCAAAGCCCATACGTTGCGCTACGGTGAAAATCCGCATCAGCGAGGAACCTTCTTCGGAGATCTTGAAGCGATTTTCGACAAGCTCGGCGGCAAGGAATTATCGTATAACAATCTGCTTGATATAGACGCTGCGGTGCACCTGATGGCCGATTTCAGTGAACCCACCTTTGCCATTCTCAAACACAACAATGCCTGCGGGATTGCATCCCGCCCGAGGCTGAAGGATGCCTGGGATGCCGCGCTGGCCGCCGATCCTGTCTCAGCTTTCGGCGGAATTCTTATCACCAATACCCCGGTAGACGCTGCCACGGCCGCCTCCATACATTCCTTATTCTTTGAAGTAATAATTGCCCCTTCCTATGATGCAGAGGCACTGAATCTGTTAAAACAGAAACCAAACCGCATCGTTCTCGTACAAAAACCTGTAGCACTTCCCGTGCGTTCTTTCCGCACCTTGCTGAACGGCGTGGTAGAGCAGGACAAAGATCTTTCAGTGGAAATGGCTTCAGACATGAAACCGGCAACTCAAAAAAAACCCGGTCAGCGGGAATCGGAAGATCTTGTATTTGCCAACAAGGTGGTGAAGCATACCAAGTCGAACACCATTGTGCTGGTGCGGGATAAGACCTTGTTAGCCAGCGGCACCGGTCAGACTTCAAGAGTAGACGCGCTGCGGCAGGCCATTGTGAAGGCGGGCAGTTTCGGATTTCCGCTGGAGGGAGCCGTAATGGCCTCCGATGCCTTTTTTCCTTTTCCGGATTGTGTGGAGATCGCACATAAAGCAGGTATCACGGCGGTAGTTCAGCCGGGGGGAAGCATTAAAGACAAAGATTCAGTGGAATACTGCGACCGTAACGGTATGGCCATGGTTATGACGGGAATCCGCCACTTCAAACATTAAAATTTCGCACTGCATGGGACTTTTTAATTTTCTTACTCAAGAGATCGCCATTGACCTGGGAACGGCGAACACCATCATCATCCACAATGACAAAGTGGTGGTAGATGAGCCTTCCATTGTGGCGGTTGACCGGATGACAGGCAAAGTTATTGCGGTGGGTAAGCAGGCACAGCAGATGCACGGAAAAACACACGAGAACATAAAAACCATTCGTCCGCTGAAGGACGGTGTGATTGCCGACTTCGACGCTGCGGAGCACATGATCCGGATGATGATCAAGATGATCAATCCCGGCCGCCGGCTTTTCCAGCCCTCGCTGCGTATGGTAATCTGTATCCCTTCCGGAATCACGGAGGTAGAAAAAAGAGCGGTACGCGACTCGGCGGAGCATGCGGGGGCGAAGGAGGTATATCTTATTCACGAACCCATGGCGGCGGCCATAGGTATTGGCATTGACGTGGAAGAGCCCATGGGCAATATGATTATTGACATTGGAGGAGGAACTTCCGAGATTGCGGTAATTGCGCTGGGAGGTATTGTCTGTGATAAATCCATCCGGATTGCCGGCGATGAATTCACGGGAAGTATTGAAGAATACATGCGGCGCCAGCACAATATTCTGATCGGAGAACGAACGGCAGAAAAAATAAAGATCGAGGTAGGAGCTGCGCTTACCGAGATTGAAAATCCTCCACCCGACTACCCTGTTCACGGGCGCGATCTGATGACCGGCATTCCCAAGGAGATCTATGTTTCCTATCAGGAGATCGCACACGCCCTTGATAAGTCCATCTCCAAGATTGAGGAAGCAATACTCAACGCACTGGAAATGACTCCTCCGGAACTTTCCGCAGATATTTACAGAACCGGCATTTACCTGGCGGGCGGAGGTTCATTGCTGCGCGGACTCGACAAGCGCATCTCCCTTAAAACCAAGCTTCCTGTACATGTTGCCGAGGACCCGCTGCGGGCGGTGGCCAGGGGAACGGGTATTGCACTCAAGAATGTTGACAAGTTCCCCTTCCTCATCCGGTAAGTAACGGGGCGAACGCCCTAATTTCATAGCGGTATCCGGGCATGCGCAACCTTCTGCTTTTTATTTCGAAGTATCACTACTTCTTTCTGTTCATTCTGCTTGAACTCATCGCCTTTATCCTGCTCATTCAGGGAAACAGTTTTCATCGCAGCAGCTTTATCAATTCCACCAACAGCATGTCGGGAAATGTATACCGGAAATTTTCGGATATCACGGAATATTTCCGTCTGAAAGACATCAATGACAAGCTGGTACTTGAAAATTCTGTACTGCGCAATGAACTGCGCTCCTCCCACTTCGGTATTGCCGGTCCGAGAGATACCGTGAAAGATACAGTTTACCATCAGCGCTATCTCTATGTACCGGCAAAAGTGGTGAACATTACCACGCACCGTCAGAACAATTACCTCACTATCAACCGGGGAAGTGCGCACGGTGTAAAAAAGGGAATGGGAGTGGTATGCGGACAGGGTGTGGTGGGCATCGTGAAAGATGTTTCGGATCATTTCAGCTCCGTTATGATGGTACTTCACACCAAAGTGCTCATTCCCTCCATGGTAAAAAAATACAGAGAGCCGGGCATTCTTCACTGGGAAGGCACCCATCCGGAAAAAGCCCTGCTTCCGAATATTCCCCGCCACCTTTCCCTGCGGGTCGGAGATACGATCACTACTTCCAGCAGTTCCTCCATTTTCGCAGAAGGCACCATGGTGGGAATGATCTCCGGCATTTCCGAAGTCAGCGGCAACACATTTTACGAAGTAGAAGTTAAACTATCGGTAGATTTCCGGAAGCTGACCTACGTCTATGTGGTGAATTACCTGTTCAAGGAAGAACAGGATCATCTGGAAAAAATCTCTCAGGATGATCAGTGAAATCACAGGAATTATTTTTCGCTTCGCAGCACTCGTTATCCTGCAGGTGCTGTTGCTGGATAATATCGAGCTCTCCGGATATATCAATCCGTACCTCTATATACTTTTCCTGATCCTGCTACCTGTAGAAACTGCCGGGTGGCTGGTACTGATCCTGGGATTTGTACTCGGGCTCACGATTGATCTTTTCGGGCACACCCCCGGCATGCACACCGCCGCTTGTGTATTTGCCGCATTCACCCGCAAATTCCTGTTGAAGTACATGGAACCACGCGACGGGTATTCCAATGTGTTTACCGCAGACCTGAAGACCATGGGTGTGCGCTGGTTCACCGTTTTTGCACTCGTGTTCACACTGACTCATCATATTTTCCTGTTTTACGCTGAAAGTTTCCGGCTGAGCAGTTTCTTTCTCACACTTTTCCGTGCCCTGCTCAGCTCTGTCTTTACGGTGGCCCTGATCCTGTTCACACAGTTTTTATCCACCCGATCGCGCGAACGATGAGTCTGAACAATCCTTTTTCCGACCGGAGGCTGGTAGTAGGCGGTATCATCATTGCCGTTTTTCTCATTTTTATCGGAAGGCTGTTTTACATTCAGATCATCAACGACGAGTACAAGATCACCGCATCCAACCAGGCCTTCCGGTACATGACGGACTATCCTGCCCGGGGGAATATTTTCGACCGCAGCGGTAAGCGGTTGGTTTATAACCAAAGTGCGTTTGACCTGATGGTGATTCCTAATCAGGTGAAGAACCTGGATACACTGGAACTGTGCCGTGTACTGAATATCACGCCGGAAGATTTTCGCGCTAAAATGAAAAAAGCGTATAAGGAAGGCAAACGCAGGGCATCCATCTTTGAAAAAGAAATGTCGGTGGAACAGTCTTCGAGCATTCAGGAAAAACTTTACATGTTTCCCGGCTTTTTCTTTCAGCAGCGTACACTTCGTAAATATCCGCTCAGCGTGGCCGCGCATCTTCTGGGCTATGTAGGGGAAGCTCCGCGGGAAGTATGTGATACCAGTGCCTACTACCGGATGGGTGACTACCTGGGCATCAGCGGTATCGAAAAATCATACGAGCAGCAGCTCCGGGGAGTGCGTGGCACCCGCATTGTGATGGTGGATGTTCACAACCGTGAAAAAGGCCGTTACATGAACGGTGCGCTGGACACTGCGGCAATTGCCGGAAAGGATATGTACACCACACTTGATCTGGATTTACAGCAATATGCCGAAGACCTCCTGAGAAATAAAATAGGAAGTGTGGTTGCCATTGAACCGTCTACAGGAGAAATACTGGTACTTGCCTCCTCCCCGTCCTACGATCCCAACCTGCTCGTTGGAATTTCCAGGGCAGCCAACTTCCCGGTTCTCGAAAAAGATTCCCTTAAACCCCTTTACAACCGGGCGCTGATGGCCTCTTATCCGCCCGGATCCACCTTTAAAATTGTAGGGGCGCTGATCGGACAGCAGGAACACGTAATCACACCCGAAACACGGTATCCCTGCAGTTTTTCCGTAGGGTCCAAATCTATTCATTGCCACCCTCACCCCTCCCCGGCCGATCTGAGCCAGTCGATTCAGTATTCCTGCAATCCTTTTTACTGCCGGTTGTTCATCAATATCGTGAACAAATATCCCACAACGGTAGAAGGCTACCTGAACTGGAAAAAGCACGTGAACAGCTTTGGTTTCGGAATGAAACTGAAAACAGATCTGCCGCACGAACTACGGGGGAATATTCCCTCTGTAGAATACTACGACCGTTATCACGGAAAGGGCCGCTGGAAAGCCGCCTCTGTTTATTCCCTTGGCATTGGTCAGGGCGAGGTAGGCATTACACCCATGCAGATGGCCAACTACTGCGCCATTATCGCCAACAGGGGCTATTATTATATCCCGCATATCGCCAAAAAAATTGAGGGATACAGCATGCCTCCGCGGTTCAAAGAAAAAGTGTACACCACCATTGACCCGAAACATTTTCAGGTAGTGGTAGATGCCATGCACCTGGTGGTGGAATCGGGAACCGGACGCGGCGGAAAAATTCCCGGAATCCTCTATTGCGGGAAAACAGGAACCGCCCAGAACCCGCACGGTGATGACCACTCCATTTACATTGCCTTTGCCCCGAAGGACAATCCGAAAATCGCCATCGCTGTATATATTGAGAATGGCGGATTCGGCGCCGAGTGGGCTGTACCTATCACCAGCCTGCTCATTGAAAAATACCTTACCGGAAAGATCACACGGCCTGATATGGAAAAGCGCATGATAGAAGGCATTGTGCTTCCTAAGAAAGTAGTGAAATGAGGGAGAGGAAAAATCTGCTCCAGGGTACAGACTGGATCCTTGTTGGCATGTATCTTTTTCTGGTGATGATCGGCTGGCTGAACATTTATGCGGCCGTGTTCGACGAAAGCTCTCCCGGCATTACCAATGTTTCCAAAGAATACGGGAAACAGATGATCTTCATCTTCACGGGTCTTGCGCTGGCCCTGGCGATCATGATTGTGGAACCGGACTTCTTTTCCAGGTTTGCTTTTTTTATTTTCGGTGTGTTGCTTCTCTTTCTCATTTCCGTGTATTTTCTCGGCACGGAAATTAAAGGAAGCCGTTCGTGGTTCCGGTTCGGCGACTTCGGTTTTCAGCCCGCCGAATTTGCCAAATTCGCCACCGCACTGGCCCTGGCGAAGTACCTGAGCGGAATGAATATCCGAATGAACGATCTCCGGACCAAACTCATCTCCGCCGCCATCATTCTTGTGCCCACCGCTATTATCCTGCTTCAGAACGAGACCGGAACAGCGCTGGTTTATATGTCGTTTATTTTTGTGCTGTACCGGGAAGGACTTTCGGGCAATTTCCTGCTGGGAGGCTTCCTCTTTGCTCTTCTCGCCATTCTTTCACTGCTGTTCAGCAAATTCATACTCTTCTGGATTATTTTTTCCATTTGCGTAGTGCTCTACCTGATTCTGAAAAAAACAAAACGGAATCTCATTCTTACATGCGTGGCACTGGCCGCCTGTTCTACCGTAATCTTCGGCGTGGATTACGGATTCTCAAAACTTCACGACTACCAGAAAAAACGCATCAATGTTTTTCTCGGAAAAGAGCGTGATTCCAAAAGCAAAAAGGATGAATATTATAACGTATATCAGAGCCTGGTAGCCATTGGTTCCGGCGGATTCACGGGTAAAGGATACCTCGAAGGAACACAGACAAAATACAACTACGTGCCGGAACAGAGCACAGATTTTATTTTTTGCACCGTTGGAGAGGAATGGGGATTTCTGGGTTCCCTCTTCTTACTTTCCGTATACCTGGCACTCATTCTGCGAATCATTCTTGTTGCCGAAAGGCAGCGCTCCACCTTTTCGCGTATTTACGGATATGGTGTGGCCTGCATCTTCTTTATACATATACTGGTGAACGTGGGAATGACGGTGGGGCTTGCTCCCGTAATCGGGATTCCGCTGCCCTTTATGAGCTACGGGGGCTCCTCCCTTTGGGGATTCACCATTTTACTCTTTATTTTTATAAAACTGGATTCGCACCGGCTGGAAATATTCCGGTGATCAGCGAACGATCAGAATTTTTCTCCAGGATTTCCCGTTGCACGAAACTTCCACCATGTAGGGTCCGGGCATCAGCTGTTCAAGAGAGATCAGGGCATTATTTCCTCCCTCCCTTACTTCCATGGAAGAAGAATAAACCTCTCTTCCGCTTACATCCAGGATACGAAGTCCGAACAGGGCCTCCTTGTCAGAATAAAACCATACCTGCACCTGCCCCGATGCCGGGTTGGGGATAAGTGTTAACTCCTGCGGGGCTGCATCTTTCACGAGTACCGACCGCACTTCGGAATAGGATTCCGTTTTATCAAAGTCCGTTTGCCTGAGCCGATAATACACCACACCCGAAGGAGGTGCATCGTCTACCATGCTGTAATAATGCGGCTGACTGCTGGTACCTGCGCCATCCAGAATGCCGATCATGAAATATGTTTCGCCGTCCACCGAACGCTCTACTGTAAAATAGTCATTCTCCGTTTCAGAAGCTGTTTCCCACTGCAGCTCCACCACTCCGTTCCGGTAAAAGGCATTAAAGTACAATAACTCTACAGGTGTAGTTCCACAGATAACGATAGGGATGTTGCGCACCGCGCAGCTTCCTCCTTTGAAAATGGTGAAGGAGGCCCAGTAACTTCCGGCAGTATTGTATTGAACAGTATAGGCACTGCCCACACCGCTGGCATTTGCCACGCAGGTAGCATCCGCACCTGCTCCTCCGTATTGCGGACCGTTTGAACTTCCGCTGGTGGCTCCCCCCGTTAACTGGATACCTCCCGGAAACGACCACTGCCAGGTTTCCGCACCTCCGCCGTAGTTATATCCCGTGGCTTCATTACTGCAGAAGGTAACCACCACCGGGCAGGGATTTCCGCTGGGCGGATTCATGAAAGAATAAATGTTGGGAATTGGAAGTGTGTTTGCTGTATTCACGGTAATGGTTACCTGGTTAGAGGCCGTAACACCACAAGCATCCGTAATGGTGCAGGTATAGGTAGTTGTAACCAATGGTGAAACCCAGATGGATTGTGTGGTTTGTCCGCCCGGAGCCCAGAGATAAGTATAACCGGGTACACCATAACTTCCGCTGGCCGTTAACTGGGTACCGGTACCCAGGCAAATAGTAGTGCCGTTACTTGAAGAAGGAGCGGCGCTTTGCTCCAGCGTTCTTCCCTGAACGGTAACGGACCAGCTCTGCAGCCGGCTGCAATTATTGGTAGCCCATGTGCAGTTACATCCACCGGCATCAGCACAATAAACACGCAGGTGATTAAACGTAAATGTCATGTTCTGTGCAAGGCAGGAAGCCGGATAACATTGCGCCACACTCTGGCAGCCCGATGAACTGAACGGTATGGTAGGGATCCAGTTGCCGGGGGTGTTACAGGCAGGGCAGGCCCACCAGGAAGGTGCTACCGGGGTGCGACCACCGCAGGATGAAGAAATATTAACCCGGGCATCTCCATTCCAGCAGGATGGTCCCGAACAACAGGCATTCTGACGCGTATCCCAGCTTGATGAAAAATCCCAGGGCTGTGATCCGCCGGGAAAGGAAATGGTCATGGAGGTAGAACAGAAAGCCGGGGTGAGCAATGAACCCTGTAAAGTGCCTGCGAACGCAAAAGGACCCGCATTCACCAGGGGATCAATTGTGAGCGGATAAACGAGCGAAGGGTTTGAAAGAATAACAGAATCAATGATCATTTCCAGCTTACCATTGATGCCGGTATTCATTTTACCTGTCCAGAAATGTTCCCGGAGGCCTGACTGATCCCAGACCGTAACTTTTTCATATGTATAGACTGCCTGATTACTTTCATTTCTGACTTCCACCGGACTTTCAGAAGGAAAAGAAGAACCGTCAGCAGGCACCAGCTGAAAAACCTGATTGGCCGATAAGGCATCCATGATCCTGATTTCCTTCACACCGGGAAAAGGTGAATGCAGGATAAATTCACTTTTCACGCCCGCCTCCACGAAGCGTAAAATAACATCCACTCCATGGAAAGCGTTGGTGATATAAAATCCGTTGTCTCCGGCGGTGTACTGCAGCCAGTTCATTGGCTCGTCTGTGAATGAACCATTGGAGTAAATTTTCCGGAGGGTCAGTCTGTTGAACTGCAGATCCATCTGACCGTTTTTGATTGTTGTGAATCCGTTATTCACATCCGCGGTAACCGGGAAGGGCTGAGCGGGTGCACTAAAAAGACCAATGATGTTCCCGGGTTTCATCCGGGGATCAATGCTGATCAGGAAACCATCTTTCAGAAAGGAGCTGGGGCGAGCTGATTTTTCGATATAAAAAATGGAAGGATTATGTATATCCTTGTAATGCCGCTCATCTGCGGTACGCATATCCAGTTGTTCATAACAATCCTGGCAAGCGGCGTTGAAAGGTAACACACCCAATTCCGGATGCTGCATCACTTTCCCGCCTTGCTGTGTGATCAGGCCGGGAGAATAGGTCCGGTTGGCACTAAAGGAGCTGTAGTTCATTGCCTTTCCCGGCAGGTGTGTTACCACCTCCTGCGCGTGAACGGGAAACAGAAAAAAGAGCGAAACCGCAACTAAGAACAGATGTTTCATACTAAAAAAACCTCCCACTAATTTAACGTATTTTCCATTCGGAAAGTTGTCTGATTTTCAACAGAATTCGGACAAGGTTGATGCTCAAAATTCTATCTTTGAAACAGATAATATGCTAAGTTTCAGCGAATTTATTTCAGCAAGAAGCCGGGAGCACTTTGCCGGCATTTTTCCTTTCCGGGTAAAAAACGATGCCCCCCTGCTGTTCATGGGAGTGCGATCCTCTCTGGCCGGCCCGGGCCGCCGGCTCCAACTGCCAGAGCAGAAGGGCCTCTGGCATTTCGGTTATGTGAGTTATGAGTATAAAAACCAGATTGAAAAACTACAAACCAGTGCGCCCGACCGTTTCGGCTGGCCGGAGTACGAATTTTTCACACCGGAATTCACAGAGCGCTTGCGTCCGGACGAGGCAACCCTCCCCTTTCGCGGAAAAGCTCCCAGTATCCGTTGCAGCCACAGCAAAGAAGACTATTTCCGCTGCTTCCATTCCCTGCAAAAGCATATACACAGAGGTGACATTTATGAAACCAATTTCTGCATACGTTTCGAGGCCGACACTGCGGAGGTGGATCCAGCAGTGCTGTTTTCAAGAATCTATGCGCTTTCCGAAGCGCCCTATTCCACCTTTTTAAAATCGGGTGACCGTTATGTGTTCAGCGCAAGCCCTGAGCTTTATTTTGAAAAAAAAGGAACACTGCTCGCTTCCGAACCCATGAAGGGCACCCGTCCGAGAGGAAAGAGTAAAACATCCGATGAGCAGCTCCGCGAGGAACTGAACAGCAGTGCGAAAGAACGTACCGAGAACATCATGATCACGGATCTTGTACGCAATGATCTGTCGCGGCTGGCAGAAAAAGGCACTGTGAATGTACCTGCGGCCTGCACAATAAAAAGTTTTAAGAATGTGCACCAGATGATCAGTCGTGTAGAGTGCAGGGTAAATAAAGAAATCTCCCTGCGAACCGTGCTGGCTGCAACGTTTCCGATGGGATCAATGACAGGAGCCCCCAAGATCCGGGCCATGGAGCTGGCCGATGCGCACGAAAAAGGCGGCAGGGGTTTATATTCCGGCACCCTGGGCTATCTCACCCCGGAGGGAGATATGCAGTTTTCGGTGCTGATCCGGACTATCTTTTACGACCGTACCCGCCAATGGCTCAGTTTCTCCGTGGGCAGTGCCATCACAGCCGCCTCCGATCCGGAGGAAGAGTACAATGAATGCCTGATAAAAGCTGCCGGATTATTTGAAGCCCTGGGCGCCGACATTCGTACATTTGCTCTATGACCGCGTTTTTACTGAAACATCTGGAAAAATACCGGTTCCCATCAGGTGGACGCTGTCTTTTAGCCGTTAGCGGAGGCAGCGATTCCATGGTGATGTGTCATCTTTTCCTGGAAGCCGGCATACCCTATGCCATCGGGCATTGTAATTTTCAATTGCGGGGAAAAGAGTCCGACGGGGATGAAGCCTTCGTAAGAAAATTTGCGGAAAAGCATCAGCTTTCCTTTCATAGTATCCGGTTTCCGGGGTTAAAAGAAAAAGCCGGTATCCAGGAGCAGGCACGGCGATTGCGGTACAATTGGTTTGAAAAAATCCGGAAGGAGCATCACTACACGCGGGTTTGCACGGCACATCACCGCGACGATGCCGTTGAAACATTTCTTTTTCATTTAGTGCGGGGCACAGGGATCGCAGGATTAAAAGGTATTCCTGTAGAACAACAAGCTGTTTTCCGTCCACTGCTCTTTGCCTGGCGCAGCGACTTAGAACACTATGCCAAAAAAAATAAAATAAAATTCCGGACCGACCGCAGCAATAAAAGCCTGATTTATACCCGCAACCGGTTTCGGAAGCAGGTGCTTCCTCTTCTGGAAAAGATTATTCCCGGGGCAAAGCGCAACCTGGCCATGACCATGGAACAGGTGGCCGGCGCCGCACAGGTTTACCAGGATACCGTATGGACACTTTTCAATGAGATTGCGGAGCTGAAAAATGAAACCGTTAAAATTCAAAAGAAAAAATGGCTGGAATCAGAGCACCGGGATGTGCTGCTCTACGAATACCTTTCAGCATTCGGATTCAACGCCACCCAGGTAAAAGACATTGCCCGTGCAGTGCATGCCCAGCCCGGGAAGATTTTCCGGTCGGAAACACATATGCTGCTGAACGACCGGGCACACTTTCTTTTATCGCCACTCCGCCATGAAGCCGGCAGCGATGCCGTGCTGATCCGCGAGGATTTCGGTAAAATCCTCTCCCCTATTCCCCTTGAATTCGGGAAACGAAGCGGTCCTTTCAGTTCACGGCTGGCCGTGCTGGACAAGGAAAAGCTGCGGTTTCCGATGGAAGTACGCCGCTGGAGAGATGGAGATTACTTTTATCCCACCGGCCTGAACGGCAGAAAAAAGCTGAGCGACCTGCTCACAGACATGAAGATTCCCAGAACCGAGAAACAAGATATCTTCGTGATTACATCCGGCGGTCAGATCGTGTGGGTAGCCGGTTACCGGATCGACAAACGATTCGCGGCAACAGAACGGACCACGGAATATTACAGTATAGAACGGCTATGAGCGAAGAGAAAATCCTTTTTGAAGAGAAACAATACCTCGGATACAACACCTTTTCCATTGTACGAAGGATGGTTCTCTGCCTGTTCTGTTTTGTAGGATACTACTGGTCGCAGAATCCGAAACCGGTGGACGTATCCGTTTTGCATATCGGAGAATACCCCGGCAACCATTATCCCGGATCCGGAGAGTTGTTTTTTCTGCTGGGAATGGTGATCCTGATTCTTTCAGTGATTCTCATTTTTGTACTGCACCTGCACACACAGGTCACACGAACACATATTACACTGATCGGTTTATGGACCAAACGAATGGTTAGAATAGAGTTGAAGGACATCCGCGGCGTAGCCGTGATCCACTATAAGAATCTCCTGTTGAAACAGCCGGTTTACAACCTGCACTACCAGGGAAGGATACGATTCTATACTGCAGGAAGCGCTGCCGTAGAGATTACGGACAGGGAAGGCCGGATTTTCCGCATCGGTTCGAGCCGGGCGGAGGAGCTGGCCCGTCTCCTGGAGAGCCTGACAAGCTCTTAAAACAAGTGAATTTTTACACATTTTAACCTATTGGGCAAAAACACGACCTTTAAAGGGCTGTACCTTTGGCATTCATCCGGCAACGCTATGCAAAAACGAACACTTCTCCTCCCCTTTCTTCTCCTTCTGGCATTATCCTCCGCTGCCCAGGTGCTCAACCCGGTTAAATGGTTCTTCAGCACCCGCGATCTCGGGAACTGTGAAGTAGAGCTGATCCTGAAGGCCACCATTGACAAAGGCTGGCATCTGTATTCCCAAAAACCCGTGGAAGACGGACCTGTTCCCACCTCCTTCCAGTTCACTGCGCATCCCGGATACGAAAAAACCGGTCCCACCCAGGAAGGTAAACCCATTGTGAAGTTTGAAAAAGTGTTCGATGCCGAATTAAGTTATTTTGAACATGAAGCCATCTTTAAACAGAAAATCAAGTTAAAAACGGACAAAGAGTTTGTAGTGAAAGGCTCGCTGGAATTCATGGTATGCGACGACGGACGATGTCTTCCGCCCGAAACCATAGAATTTGAATTCAAAGTGAAGGGAAGCGCATCCTGTGTTGCCGGGAAGACCGTTCCTGAAGATCCCAACAAAACGATACCCGGCGATGATCCGAAAAATGAAGACACGAACCCTGCGCCCGACACCAGCAGCACGGTGGAAGGTTTCAAGCCTGTTGCTGTTTCCTTTTTTCCGAAGAAAAACGGAGCGAAAGAGTATGAACTGGTCGTGCGGCTGGAGCCCGATTCGCTGTGGTCCGTTCAACCGGAAGAAGTGCACCTTGAACTGGAGAACGCAGGTGCATTCACGCTGAACGGAGGCTTAACCCTCTTACCATCCAAAGACAACGCAACCGGAAAGCTCACATTTACCCAGAAGCTGACCTGGACCGGATCCGACACGGTAACACCCGGAAAACTTTCCGTTTCGCTGAATTTTAAAGCCACCGGTACCGATCCGGCCAACGGAAAGCCCGTAACACTGGTACTGAAGGAAAAACTCAGTACAAAGGCCGACATGAGCAAAGCAACCAAGGACGGAAGGGCAGCGGAAGAAGCCTCCTACTGGGTGATTTTTTTTACCGCCTTCTTCAGCGGGTTTCTGGCTTTGCTTACACCCTGCGTATTTCCCATGATACCGATGACCGTTAGTTTCTTTCTGAAAACCTCAAAGTCGAAAGCCAAAGGAATCAAGAATGCCATCCTGTACGGAATTTTCATTATTGTGATCTATGTTACGCTGGGACTTTCCATCAGCGCCATCTTCGGGTCCGACGCACTGAATGCCCTATCCACCAATGTGTATTTCAATATCTTTTTCTTTCTGCTTCTGGTGGTTTTTGCCGCATCATTTCTCGGTGCATTTGAGATCGTGCTTCCCAGCAAATGGGTGAATGCCGCGGATAAAGGTTCCGAGCGGGGCGGCATAATCGGGATTTTTTTCATGGCTGCTACGCTGGGGCTGGTTTCCTTTTCGTGCACGGGTCCTATCATCGGCACCCTGCTGGTTCAGGCATCACAACAGGGCGGACTGGGACCCTTCTTTGGTATGTTCGGTTTTTCACTGGCCATTGCCCTGCCCTTTTCGCTGTTCGCAATTTTTCCGGGATGGCTCAATTCCATGCCAAAGTCCGGAGGCTGGCTGAATTCCGTGAAGGTGAGTCTCGGTTTTCTGGAACTCGCTCTTGCGTTTAAGTTTCTTTCCAATGCCGACCTGGTGGTTCAGGCCCACCTGCTGGAGCGCGAGATTTTTCTTTCACTCTGGATCGTTATTTTCTTCCTGTGGGGGATGTATTTACTCGGCAAGTTAAAATTGAGTCACGACAGTGACATGCCGTATCTTTCCGTAGGAAGGCTATCACTGGCCATTGGGGTATTTTCATTTGTAGCGTACATGGTACCCGGGCTTTGGGGAGCGCCCTTAAAGATTATCGCCGCTTTTCCGCCGCCGCAGTATTACAGCGAATCGCCTTACGGCGTAGGCGGAGAAGCACCCGCTGACACGATCAAACTGCCGGAACACGCGGTGTTTGGTCCGCACAAACTGATCACGTTCCACGATTACCATCAGGCGCTGGAATACGCGCGCAGCGCAGGAAAACCCGTAATGATTGACTTTACAGGATACGCCTGTGTGAACTGCCGCCTGATGGAAGAGAATGTGTGGTCGTCGCCCAATGTGCTCAATCTCCTGAGAAAAGAAGTGGTGATTGCTTCACTGCATGTGGATGATAAAACCCTGTTACCCGAGAGCGAGCGGTACCTTTCGGCATTTGACGGAAAAAAAATCCGTACGGTGGGAAACAAATGGAGTGATCTGCAAAAATCCAATTACGGATCCAATTCACAGCCCCAGTACATGATTCTGGATCATCAGGAGAACACCATGAACGGCGTGGCGAGTTATGAATCGCACGGACAAACGGAGAAGTTTCTCCCCTGGTTAGAAGAGGGGCTGAAACTTTTTGCAGAAAGAAAAGAATCGCCCGTATACCGGCCCCTGATGGTTAAGGCGCCTGATTAAGCTTGCAACCCAGGCATTCATCCACACCGGGCTCCGGCGCTTTTTCATATGCCTTTTTCTTGGCTTTCAGCTTTTTGATGAAGATCACGTTGATCAGCTGATCATCATCGGTAACCAGTGTGGTTGAAATGCCGTTTACGATCTTGATATCGTTGGTAACCTGGTTTTTCTCGTTGTGTTTATATTTCTTTTCGAGCGGTTCGTAAGTGCCACCCTCAAAACGCATCCAGATTCCGGTAATTTTTCCGTTTTTCACCTCCACTTTACCGTTAAAACATTCCGCTTTTGTACCCCGGCGAAAGGTGATGATGATCTGGTCGTGCGAACCATCCTCCACCTCCTCTGCTCCCCTTTCTTCGAAGAGTTTTGCCCATTTAAGGTAGCAGTTAGAAGGTGTTTCGTCCTTTTCCTTTGTTTGAGCGGAAGCAGTGAGCATTCCGAAAGAAGTGAAAAGCAGAAGCAGTAATACAGGTCTCATAATGATCAGGTTTGCCGGTTAAAAGTAGGAATAGTTCATCAATCCTGAAACACCGCGAAATTTCAGTAATTTTACGCCCATACACTTTCAAAATGAGTGCCAATCTGGTAAAAACCATCCTGGAAGACGCAGAAAAGGCCTTGGCGGGCTTTCAAGCCGACCCTGAAAATCACCGGCGTATTGCCGCGGCAGGGGAGCTGATGGTGAGCGCCATTGGTGCCGGGAAAAAGATCATTTCCTGTGGAAACGGGGGCTCTATGTGCGACGCCATGCACTTTGCCGAAGAGCTGAGCGGGAGGTTCCGGGCCGATCGCAAAGCCCTGCCTGCAGTATCCATATCAGATCCCTCCCACCTCAGTTGTGTAGGAAACGATTACGGTTTTGAATTTGTGTTTTCCAGGTATGTAGAAGCACTGGGGCATGAAGGCGATGTGCTGCTGGCCATTACCACCAGCGGCAACTCCGCCAATGTAGTTCGTGCGATGGAAGCGGCGAAAAAAAAGAAGATGCAGGTGGTGGGATTAACCGGGAAGGACGGAGGGAAGGCCGCTGCGCTGTGCGACATTGAAATACGGGCTCCCTACAGCGGGTATGCCGACCGCGCACAGGAAATACACATCAAAGTAATACACTGCCTGATCCAGCTTATTGAAGCAGGAGCAGGAAATAAATAATCAATTACACGCTCTAAAAACTGTTCTATGAAAATTAAATTACTTGCGCTTGTTCTGGTGGCAGGCATTTTTGCAACACAGGCTCAAACGGCAAACTTCAGCTACACCGGCACCATGCAAACCTGGGTAGTTCCGGCAAATGTGTACAGCGTTACCATTGATGTAAGGGGCGCACAAGGAGGCAGTGCCACAAACCTGAACCAGATGCCCACGGTAGGAAACGGAGGATTGGGCGGACAAGTACTTGCTACAATTGCCGTTAATCCGGGCGATATTCTGAATATTTTTGTAGGAGGAACCGGCGATTCAGACGGGTTAACACTAAGTTGTTTTAATGCTGCCGGAGGATACAACGGAGGCGGAACCGGGAAAGGCGGATACAATTCATACAATTATAATGCAGGAGGCGGAGGCGGTGCCAGCGACATTCGGTTGAACGGCAGTGCACTGGCCGACCGGATTTTTGTTGCCGGCGGAGGCGGAGGCGGCTGTTGTTCCGGATGTACAGGAGCCGGCACAGACGGCGGCGCCGGAGGAGGCCTGAACGGAGGAGACGGACAGAATTCCTCCTGTTGCGTTAACCAGAATAACGGCAAAGGCGGAACCCAGTCTATAGGCGGAGCACCCGGCGCATGGTGCGGTTCCTGCACCAATGCCACCTCCGGTTTGCTTGGAACAGGCGGGCGCGGGCAGGATTCAGCATCTTGCAGCGGCGGTGTAACCTGTGGAAGCGGTGGAGGCGGCGGAGGCGGATATTACGGAGGCGGAGGAGGAGGTAACGGACCCGGCGGAGGAGGAAGTAATTATGCCAGCCCGAATGCTACTGCTGTTACCCATAACCAGGGTGTGAATACAGGAAACGGTTCGGTGACCATTACTTACAGTGTGAGCACAGGCATTCAGCCGTTCACCTCAGCAGACGGAACAGCAGGCATCTATCCCAATCCGTTCAGCAATACGCTAACAGTACAGCACGGCCAGTACGGATACCCTGTTGTGATCAGTGTTCTGAACATGCTGGGAGAAGAAGTATATAAAACCTCCTCCGGCGCGGCGCAAACCGAAATGGATCTTACCTCGCTGCCGGCAGGCATTTACCAGGTAAAAATTCATTTCCGCGATCACAGTGAAGTCCGGAAGGTGGTAAAACGCTGAATGTAGTTTTAATTCAGAACTTCCCGCGCGTAGGTAGCTGCTCTACCTTGCAGGCAAAAAGAAAATGCTTGTAAAGACTTTCGGAGCGGCCATACATGGCATTCGCGCGACCATCATTACTGTAGAAACAGACATTACCATCGGCACGGGCCTCACCATTGTAGGCTTGCCGGATGCCGCCATACGCGAGAGCCAGCAGCGGGTAGATGCCGCATTAAAGAATGCCGGATACCGGATACCCGGAAAGAAGATCGTAATTAATATGGCGCCGGCGGATATCCGCAAAGAAGGAGCGTCCTACGATCTGACCATAGCGGTAGGCATTATGGCCGCCAATGAAAACATACCGGCGGATAAGCTGGCGGGTCACCTGATCATGGGAGAGCTTTCCCTCGACGGCACGCTGCAGCCCATCCGCGGCGTGCTTCCCATTGCGATCAATGCCATGGAATCCGGTTTTTCAGGTATTATTCTGCCACGCTTAAACGCACCGGAGGCCGCGGTAGTAGGCAACCTGAAAGTGTATGGGGTAGACACCCTTGCCGAGGTGCTGGAATTTCTGGAAGGAAAATCCGAACTAAAAGATCTCTCGGTAGACATTGAAAAAGAATTTGCCGACAAGGTAGGAAAGTCGCAGGTAGATTTTTCAGAAGTAAAAGGACAGGAGAACATCAAACGCGCCATGGAGATTGCCGCGGCCGGCGGGCACAATGTAATTCTCATTGGTCCGCCCGGCGCAGGAAAGACCATGCTGGCCAAGCGGCTTCCGACCATTCTGCCACCGCTCACACTACAGGAATCGCTGGAGACCACCAAGATTCATTCCGTAGCGGGGAAGACGGGCAAGAACATGGCGTTGATCACAGAGCGGCCGTTCCGTTCGCCCCATCATACCATTTCCGACGTTGCGTTGGTGGGCGGAGGAAGCTTTCCGCAGCCGGGGGAAATTTCACTGGCACATAACGGTGTATTATTTCTTGACGAACTGCCAGAATTCAAGCGGCAGGTATTAGAAGTGATGCGGCAGCCGCTGGAAGACCGGGTAGTTACGATTTCCCGGGCGCGGTTTTCGGTAGAATATCCGGCGAGTTTTATGCTGGTAGCGAGCATGAACCCCTGTCCGTGTGGATTTTTCAATCATCCCGAAAAAGAATGCCATTGTAACAGCGGCGTAGTGCAGAAATACCTGAACCGGATTTCCGGTCCCTTACTGGACCGCATAGACATACATGTAGAAGTTACCCCGGTTCCATTCAGCGAGTTATCGCGGGCGCGGCCATCGGAGAGCAGTGCCGAAGTACGCGACCGGGTTATTGCAGCTCGGAAGATACAGCAGGAGCGATTCAGAAACGAGGCAGGCATTTATTCCAATGCACAGATGAGCACGAAGCAGTTGCAGCAGGTATGTAAGATAGACGATGCGGGGAAGGCGCTGATGCAAACGGCGATGCAGAAGCTCGGATTATCAGCGCGCGCGTACGACCGCATTTTGAAGGTATCGCGCACGATTGCGGATCTGGACAGTTCAGCGGTAATAGCAACGAGTCATTTAGCAGAAGCGATACAGTACCGGAGTTTAGACCGTGAGAACTGGGCAGGGTAATACCGAACCGCGCACAGGTAGAGACCATTAGCATTAGAAGAAAGAAGAATGGAGAACATCACATTAAGCATAGAGAAATACCATGGCAACTGGCGGCTGTTTGCAGATTTCAGGTATAATTTAGAGTTGCTAAGGATCATTAAGGAAGTACCGGGAGCGCAGTGGAGCCGGACGAAGAAGAAGTGGCATTTTAATTTAAGCCGGCAGGTAGTAGAGTTGCTGGCGCAGAAATTAGAGGGGCGGGCCATGCTGGACGTATCAGGGCTGGAAGAACAATGGAAGGAGCAAGAAGAAAACAAGGACCGGGCCGCGCCGGGCGAATCCCTGCGGGAGTTGCAAGCACCCACCCTTTCCCGGGCCGATCCGGGTTCACACCAAGTTGCATTGAGGGCATACGAAGAATTATTACGATTAAAGAATTACAGTCCGAACACGATCCGGGCCTATAAGTCTCTATTCATTATTTTTTTAAAAAACTTTCCCTGCCGGAAGCCCAGCAGCATCCGGCAATCAGAGATTATGGATTTCATGGTACACGAGCGCAGCAGGAGGAACTGGAGCAGCACCTTACAGAACCAGATGATAAACGCCATTAAGTTTTTCTACGAGAAGCTTTTGAAGCGAGATGCGCAGATGTATGAATTGCCGCGGGCGAGGAAGGAGTTCAGGTTACCGACGGTATTTTCGGAAGATGAGCTCAGGCGTATCATACTGGCGGCGGGGAATTTGAAGCACAGGGCGATGTTATGCCTGGCTTATTCAGCGGGGCTTAGGATCAGCGAGATCATAAACCTGAAGATGGAGGACATAGACAGAGACCGGATGGTAATTACGATTCGTCAGGCCAAGGGGAGGAAAGATCGTCAGGTGATGTTAAGTTCCGTTCTGTTAGCGTTATTAGAAGAGTACTATAAACAGGAGAAGAAGAAGCCGGAGGTTTATTTATTTGAAGGGCAGTATGCAGGGCAGTACAGCAGGCGGAGTTTAGAGAAGGTGATGATGGCGGCGAAGAAGAAAGCGGGAGTAAAGAAGCGTGGGAGCATTCACGCCCTGCGGCACAGTTTTGCGACACACTTATTAGAAGGGGGCACGGACCTATTCGCCATAAAGGAGTTATTAGGGCACAGCAGTATAAAAACGACACTCATCTACGCCCACGTAAGCAGGCAGCACCTATCGAAGGTTCAGAGTCCGTTAGACAAGTTAGTATCGGGCAGCACAAAAAAGCTTGGTGACAAATAGTGGGTAGATATTTTTGATCTTTGGGCAGATATTTTTATATTTGACTGGTCATCAACGCATTTCATTATACCCATGCACGCATAATAATTGTTAAGCATCAGTCCTTCCCTCACCCACTACCCTACCAGGTCGCAGACACCGGCGCACAGGCCCGCTTTTTGAAGCTCAGGCGGGTGATTTGACCAGCGGTGGACGATCGCGCCGTACAGGCCTGCTATTCAAAGCCCGGGGGGGGGGGTAATTTAACCAGCGATGGACGGGCCCGGGAGAGATGATGGCCATGTTCTCCGGATCTATAGAGGTTTGCATACCCGCCTGATCTCCATAAAGCAAGGGGGACGCTGTGGACGGGCAGCGTTTGGCCGGAAGCCGCAAAGAAAAGGACCAATGCTTAACAGCGGGCTTACGCCATGCGGCACGTAAGTTGACTATTTTGTAAATTAGGCGTGCCGCACGAAACCGCCTGTGGGCGGTCGTAAGCCCGCGGGCGTTATGGGCAAGTTTAAAGGACATAGCGGACAGACGAGAGAACCACCGACATTTGACGGGACAGTTTTAAAATTGAAAATTATTAACAAGACAAAAAAATATAATATGAAAAAAATAATTCCGCAGACAATAATTTTAGCGACATCGCTACTTATTTCTTCTTGTGGCTCCAATAGCGACAAGACCAATCAGCAGACAAGTAATACGAGTACGGAAAATACTCAACAAAAAACTGAATCCACCCCGCCACAAGAAACACAAATCCAAAAGAAAATTGAAACTGAATGGGTTAAAATCAAATCTTGGAAAGGCACTGGAATAAAAAAGACAGAGAAATTTACAATTAAGGAAGGAGATTGGAGAATTGTGTGGAATTTTAGTTCGCCACAGGACATGACAGTTTTTCAAATTGCATATTATAAGTCTGGTTCTGAAGAACCAGAAGATTATGTTGCAAATGTTTCTAACGAACTCAAGGGTGGCGACACATCCTACGTTCACACAACAGGTGAATTTTATCTTGAAATGAATGCAGCGAATTGTAATTGGAAAGTTTCCATTGAGGAGGAAAAAGAAAAAAAATGAACAAAAAAAAACTCTATGTCTGGCAACTTGCTACCTTTTTAAGCAATCATAATATGCGGATGTCTGGTGAAGAACTTGCAGACCATTTGAACCGGAATAATTTTTTGACAAATTACGGAACAGAATATCAAGGTGGTCGCGGGACATACACACTTATTAGAGAAACTTGGAATTGGTTGCAACACGACTTACAGCTTCCGGACCAAGCGGAAAAAATTGCGGATGCATTCGTAAAACCAGACGGCAGTTACGCTTATAAGACAGAATAAACCAGCCCATAACAGCAAATTGGCGAATATGGCGGGTGACGTGCGTATAGAAACGGTTTTGCCGCTAATAAACTTTGGTGCTGGCAGACAGTTCAGTGTTTCAAATCCGCCACATCGCCAATTTGCAAAACGTTAGCGGCAACTCTAAGCGACAAAAATAATGACAGTCAACATTAAAATATTGCTTTTTATTTCAATCATAACTTCGACTATTTGCAATGCCAAAAACTTTACGACATCATACGCCTATGACAAAGTTGAGAGTTTTGAAAATGGACTGGCAAGAGTTGAACGAAACGGAAAATTTGGATTTATAAATAAAAAAGGGAAAGAAGTAATTGAGTGTAAATATTACTGGATAAATTATTTCAGTCCCATTTCTGGCTTAGCATCGTTCACAGACACACTAAAAAGATTTGGATATATTAATAAAAAGGGCAAGACTATTTGTGAACCTAAATACCAAGCTGTGTATTATTGGGACAAAAAAACAGAATTAGTGTATGTAAAACGTGACGGAAAATTTGGGTTCATTGATAAAAATGGAAGAGAAATTATTCCTTGTATTTATGACGAGACAAACGGAACGCCCGAATATTTTTACAATGGCATTGTTCGGATGAAAAAAAATGGTAAGTATGGAATACTTGACAAGTCGGGCAAAACACTTGTTGATTTTGAATATGATTATTTCATAGGACACGAATGGCTTGAAGGGTTTCCCAAAGAATATTTGGGAGCAAAGAAAGGCAAAGAGTATTTCTATATAAATATGAAAACTTTTGAAGTAATTAAAACCATTTACGAATATGCAGGAGAATTTAAGGATGGAATGGCAACCGTCATGAAAGACAATAAATATGGGTATATCAATTTATCTTTCTCGTTAGTCATCCCTTGCATTTACAATGTAACAAGAAATTTTAGCGAAGGGATTGCATCTGTCCGAGACAGCTCAGAAAAATGGGGATATGTTTCAAAAGACGGGCTAGTTATTTCACCTTGCATTTACGAAAATGCGCATGAGTTTAGTTGTGGAAGAGCAATGGTTTTACAAAACAGTTTGGTTGGTTTTATTGATAAGACGGGCAAACTTACTATTCCACTTAAATTTGATTATTCGTCTTTCAGTGACTACAATTATAAGCGGAAACATGGTTTTCAAGATAACATTTGTGCAATACCGAAAAATAAGAAGTATGGACTTATCGACACAGCAGGCAATGTTCTATTAGACTTTAAATACGATAAAATAATATTTGCAACGGATTATCAATTGAATCTTGGAGACTGGCTTCCTATTGAAGAAAATTATGCATTAGCAATAGTTGACAAAAAATTTATTGTAGTTAACAAGGAGGGGCAATTGCTTGACAAAAGCAATTCAACTCATTTAATTTATTTCGTTGAAAACATTTCTTATGTCTGTGACTCGACCGACAAATGTGGTTTTATCAATGAAAAAGGAAACCTGACAATTCCGTATGACTTTGACTATTTTGAATACTCGACTTTTAAAAATGGTTATGCAGTAGTAAAGAAAAACAACAAATTCGGAATAATTGACAACAAAGGAAAAATCGTTTTACCGACAAACTATGATGAACTCACAAACTTTAATGACAAATTAGCGAAAGCTACTTTAAACGGGACAACATATTTTATCAATAAAAAAGGGAAAATAAAACTAACAATTAGTGCGAACAGACAATAGTAAATTTGCGGTGGACAGAAGGTCGAGTAGGCAAGGGGGAATTGCACCCCCAAGCCTCTCACAGAACCGTGCTTGATACTCTCGCATCACACGGCTCTTCTTAACCAAGACACTACGGACGTAAGCCCTCGTATTGCCAATGC